>NZ_JAPVZM010000003.1:0-133166 GCF_041432335.1 Streptococcus sp. 20925_1_24
CGAATCTGTATTCTGGGATATCTTTCTTATCTACTGTTCCTGGTTCACTTGGATATTTCGGAATCTCGTTTCCTTCTTTATCTTTGAAGAATGTATTTACTTTTTCGTAGATGTGTTCTGTATCTCCGTTTGGCAGCTTCTTAGTTTCTACGAATCTGTACTCTGGAATATCTTTCTTATCTACTGTGCCCGGCTCACTTGGATATTTCGGAATCTCATTACCTTCTTTATCTTTGAAGAATGTATTCACTTTTTCGTAAACATGCTCTACATCTCCATTTGGCAGTTTCTTCGTTTCTACGAATCTGTACTCTGGAATGTCTTTCTTATCTACTGTGCCTGGCTCACTTGGATAGTTCGGAATCTCATTGCCTTCTTTATCTTTGAAGAATGTACTTACTTTTTCGTAGACGTGTTCTGTATCTCCATTTGGCAGTTTCTTCGTTTCTACGAAGCGGTAACCTGGGATATCTTTCTTAGGTTGTTCGCCATCTTCTCTTGGATAATTTGGAATAGATACTTCTTTACCATTTGGATCAACTGTCACATAAGACGTTGTAATCTTCGTATAGTTGATTGGTGTATCTTGACTAGGATCAGTTGGTAATGTTGGTGGCACATAACCTTTAGTTGGATCTTCTGGATCAACTGGTTTCAACGGATTTCCATCTTTATCTCTTGGAATGTAACCTGGAACATAAGGAATTACAATATCTTCTGTTGGTACACCCGGTTTAGTTGGATCACCGTTTGGATCATTTGGATAATCAATACGTGGAGGATTTGTTTGTCCTGGCACGTTTGGAATCCAGGCTCCAAGTTTCTTATAGACAACTTTTTGAATGATATCTTTGTCTTCAGCCTTAACAGTTTGATCCTTGGTAGATGCCTCAATATCTCCACTTAATGCAATATAACCTTTAACAAGTGGAAGTTTGTTACCAGAAAGAACATCAGTTGTAGCTTCTTTCCATTCGCCGTAAGTAACTTCACCTGTCACCAAGTTCACCTTAGCATCACGAGTAAATTTAACTGATGAAGTCACAGAAGTAGTAACCTCTTTACCATCTCCATCAACATAAGTAATTGTACGAGTTACTTCTTCTGAAGTTGTCAATTCCTTAACGCTTTCAGGCCATACTGGTGAGTTTGGATCCTCTGGGTCAATTGGTTGACCTGGAACTGGTGTCACATCACTTGGAATAACTGGAACAAGGCGTGGTTGAACAGTAACAACAAATTTTTGAATAGCTTTTGTATCATTATCAAATGATTGCTTGCTGCCATCAGCTTTTGTAAACTCGTCAGACACAAGTTCGTAGCCAAGTTTTTTCAGTGCGTTGATACGTTCTGCAGTAGAGTAGTTCATTTCAGAACCAGAATCACCTTGAAGGATATCCACTTCACCAAGAATTGTTCCATTAGTATCTTTGTAAGTTACAGTTGCAACTTGTGTATCAGACTTCACTTCATAAACAGTTGGTATATACTTAGCTTTCGCTACAGTGCCATTAGTATCCTTACGTACAATAGTTACTCCTGTTGCAGTCCCAACGAAATCTTTATTTGGTGTGAAGGTTACCTTACCTGTTGCATCAACAGTATACGTTCCTTCGTTTGGAACTGTTTTACTTGTTGTACCATCTTCAAATGTAGCAGGAACAGTATTGTCCATTGGTACATCTTTATGACCAGGTACAAATGTTGGTGTACCAGATTGAGGAGTGTTCTTAGGACCTGTAGAACTTGTATCCACACCTGTTGGTGTAACTGGGGTTACAGTTGGAGTGTAACTTGACTCAACAGTTGTACCATTTGTAGGATCTGTTACAACTACTTTAGCTGGGTCTGGTGTGCCAACGAAGTCTTTATTTGGCGTGAAGGTTACTGTACCAGTTGGATCGATTGTATATGTACCAACTGTCTTACCATCCTTAGTAGCTGGGATAGTTGTTTCCTCAGTTCCAACGAACTTAGCTGGATTATCTGTTGTTGGTTTCAACTCAGTTCCATCAGCATGTTTATATGTTGGAGTACCTGTCTGTGTCTTACCTTGGATATCAGTTGATGTAGCAGGTGTTGTAGTTGGTGCTACTGGTGTATAGATAACGTACACTGTACTATCAGTTGACTCATTTGTTACCTCAAGACTTGTAACAGTTTTCTTATCATGAGTATAATTAGCTACTTCTGGAGAAACTACTGCCTCAAGCGTTTGTGCTGCTGACCAGTCAGTGTATTCCACATTTCCTGTTACCAAGTTAATGCTTGCGCTACGTGTGAAGGTTACTGTTTGAACTTTATCAGCTGTTACTTCTTTACCATTCTCATCGTTGTAGCGGTACTTGATTGTACGAGTAACTGTCTTAGTTAACTCAAGACTTTCTGCAGTACTTGGCCATACAGGTGAGTTTGGATTTTCTGGATCCACTGGTTGTCCTGGAACAGGTTTCTCATCATTTGGAGTCACGGGTTCTACACGTTGTTTAACTGTTACCGTGAAGTTTTGATTCACCGCTGTGTCGTTATCAAAAAGCTTATCAGCTGTCGTTGCTACAATGAAACCATCTTCTACTAACGTATAGCCAGCTTTTTCAAGAGCTGCAATTGCTTTTTCACGATTAGTAAAGTCGATAGCTCCGTTATAAACACCCTCTACTGTCTCAACAGCTGCTGCTGGAACTTTAGCTGAATCTATAGCAACTTCTGCACCAGTTGTCACATCATAGTAAGAAATAGTTGCTGTTTGAACATTCTTTCTATAAGTATATGTCACAGTAGTTTGCTCATTTGTAACTTTACCTGAAACCTTCTTAGTACCTTCATCAACCGTACCATTTGTTGTTTCCACTTTAACAAGAGTGTAACCAGGAATTTCTTTTGGCTCAGTTGTAAATGGAGTCGTCACTTTTTCGTTATTTGCTGGAGTTGTTGAAGGAGAGATAATATTACCTTCTTCATCCTTATACTCAACAATGACCGTTCCATCTTCAGCAACAACAGTTGGAGTGTAATTAGTTGTTACAGTAGTACCATTGATATCTGCAATTTGTACACGTACTGGTGTAGCTTTACCTGTAAACTCCTCAGTGGGTTGGAATGTAATAACATTAGTTGTTTTATCAAGAGTGTAAGTTCCTTCACCATCAACCGTAACTGTAGTTACAGCATTTCCATTCGCATCAAGAAGTGTCAAAGTACTCTTATCAAGAGCTACTGATTTTGGTTGACCATCTTCACCTAATACTTCAGATGTTTCTCCTTTGGCGAAGTTCAAAGTTGTAGCATCTGTATCAGGAGTATCAAAAATAATTTGTGACGTTTGCGTTTGACCTTGCTTACCAGCTGTAGCTGATTCTTTAGCTGTTGGGACTACAGGAACTACTGTTGGAGTATAAGCAGCTGTACCTGTGATTTCTGTTGATTCACCTTTTTCATTAGTAATAGTTGCTGATGCTTGAACTGTTACTGATGCTGGTGTTCCTGTATAAGTTGCAACTGGTTGGAATGTTACTTTGCCTGTTGTTGAATCAATTGTGTATGTACCAACATTTTCAACAGTCACTGAAGTTGCAGTCGTTGGATTTCTAGTAGCTGGATCTACAAGTTTGTAATTTGATACTGGAGCACTATCATCTGATGATGAGAATAGTGGTGTTTCTGACTGCTGTTCACCTTGGATATTCTTAGATGTTACATTTTCACCAGTAATCGTGATTGGTGTTACAGTTGGTTTATAAGTAGCTGTTGCTGTCTCACCATTTGAATCTGTTGCTTGAACAGTTACTCCTGTCCCTTCTCCAGTAAATGTTGGAACTGGTACGAAGGTTACAACACCTGTTGTTGGATTAATTGTGTATGTTCCTTCATTTGCGATTGTAACACTAGTAGTTGGTTGTATAGTTGTGGGATCAAGCAACTGACGTTTCGCAATTGTTACTGATGAATCTGACGTTTCAAATTCTGGTGTTCCAGTTTGTGTTTTGCCTTGAACGTCTGTAGATGCTGCATTTTCAGCTGTCATAGTGACATCTGTGACAGTTGGAGTGTAAGTAGTTGTTGCAGTAGTACCATTCGCATCCGCAATACGTACACTAACTGGTTTTGTAACAGTTCCTGTGAATGTTGCGACTGGTTGGAAAGTAATAACATTTGTCGCTGTATCCAGTGTATAAGTTCCCTCATTTGCAACTGTTACAGATGTTACAGCAACACCGTCTGCATTAAGAAGAGTTACTGATGCTGTATTAAGATCAACAGATTTTGTTGTATTTGCATCAATAGCAACTGTTCCTTTAGCAAAGTTTACAGTTGTATCATCTGTGTCTGCTACGTCAAACTTAATAGCAGAAGTTTGGGCTTTCCCTTGAGGTCCAGTTGTTTGAGACGCTACTGCGGTTGGTTTTACTGGAACTACTGTTGGTGTATATGTAGCTGTCGCAGTTGCAGTAATATTAGCATTGTTAGTATCTGTACCTAGAATTGCAGTTAGTTTGACAGTTACTGGAGTAGCTGTCCCTGTGAATGTTGCAAGTGGTTTAAAGGTTACAACACCTGTTGTTGGGTCAATTGTATAAGTTCCCTCATTTACAACTGTTAAAGTCTCAACTAGACTACCGTCAGTTGCAACCAACTTAGCTGGTGATGTTGCACTTGGTGAAATAGTTGAACCGTCACCTACAGAAGTAAAGGTTGGTGTTCCCGTTTGAGTAGCTCCTTGGATATCAGATGATGTAGCATCGTGACCTTCAATTGTGTCTGTTACTGTAATGTGGTAAGTAGTTGTAGCTGTTGATGAGCCAGCCCCATGATCCACACCAGATTCAGTTCCACCTATTGTAGCATCTGTTGTGTAATTGCCATTACTATCAATAACATCAACTGTTACTGTATAGACTCCCACTTCATTCAGTGTATAACCACTAGCAAGATTGTAGTTGTTTGCATCTTGTTTAGTGTCATAAACCTTCTGAACTCCTGAAGGAGATGTTACTGTAATACGAGTAATGTAAGTTGTTTTACCGTACTTAGTATCTTCTGTATCAGAGATTGTCACTGCAGCTTTTGCTTCATTACGAAGGTCAACCGTAGTTCCTTTTGTAGACGTATAATCCTGTGAACTTGCTGTTGGTTTTGTATTAACTACAGTTGCAACATCTGAGTTTGTTGCAATTGTTCCTCTAATGATACCACCAAATCCTGATTTAGTAAGCACTTCCCAAGAATTGTCACCCAATTTGGTAGCAGTCACTTCTGTACCATCTGATGAAGACCAAGTATTGGAATGTTTATCATAAGTGATTGTTACTGACATTCCATCACCTGCTTGACTAGTATTCTGCGAAGCATATACAGTGAGTGGGCGAGTTGGTGTATCAACACTTGTTACTTTACCATTGATATCTAGCTGACGAGTATACTCATAGATGTAGAATTTCATTGCTCCATCTTGTTGCGCTTCAGTATACACTTCGCGTTTTGTCCACGTTGTAGTTCCATTACCATTTGGTGTCTTTACTTCAGCATAATCAGCTGGAAGTTCCCAATGACCAGATGTACTATTTAATTTTGCGATGTGTTTTTGACCGTCAGTTCCAGTTAATTCAACTTGTTCACGTAGGAAAGTTCCCTTAACATTTTCAGATGATGATTCTACTTTAATGTTATCCACACCAACTTTTGCGGTTGCTTCTGATGTGACGGGAATATTAAAGACAGTATTAGAATCTACGGCACCTAGTTCTTGATCTTCAGTAACTGCTGTATTGGTTGAACCACTATCTACAAGCCACTTACCCTTAACCGCTTTTAGATTTGTTACAGTTCCATCTGGCATCGTTACTTTTGCACTTGTTGCACCTTTAGAGATTTTAACAGGAACTGTTGTTGAGTAAGTTTCAACGTTTTGAACCTCAACTTTGGGTTTCACCACAACTGTGAGGGAAGCATGCGCTTCTTGACCTGATTGGTTCCAAGTTGTATTGCTAGATAACTTATCATAGTCTTTAGCATATACTGAGACAGTATAGATACCTGCCTCCGTAACCTTACCTCCAATAATAGCATTACCCTTATTGGTTCTACCATTAGCTTGCTCATCTTTTGTACTATCAGAAAGACTGTAGTTAGTACCGGGAATCAACACTTTAGAATCATCTAAAGTCGCTCCTGTAGTATTATAGCCTGACACACCAGTCACAGCTGGTGAATTCTGTTTACGAACTGTAATTACCTTGCCTTCAGCTGTTGTATAATTATAGTTTCCAGCAGTACCCTTAGGAATCGCACTTGATCCAGCATCATCATAAAATCGGATATTGATATTCGCATCATCACCTACAGTACGTTCATAACGAGCAGAATCAGATTCTATTGTAGGAGGCGTGGTATCTTGCCATCCTACCCAACCAGCACGTAAATTCTGAAGTCGAAAAGTTACTGAACGACCGTCAGTATGACTTGCAGTTACATCAAAACGTAAATCATATACCCCGTTTTCAATATTGGCAGAGACCACCCCTTGAATAGTATCTGTAGCCTCATCATATGCTAAACCAGGAACAAGGTTGGTTGGCGTTACAGAAGTAAGACTCCAGCCAGCTTGCTTAGCAGTCTCTGTAAGAGCAATACGGTCTTTCAAACCTTTGATATATACACGATCAATTCCTTGCTCATATGCATAACCATAAATTTCAGTAGCTAGGTATTCATACCCACCGTTAGCTGAATAGATCGAAAGCGCTGCATTTGAAATCCTTGAACCATCTGCACGAAGTTTATTTCTCCATAAAGGAGCCTCTTCTGCTAACTTTTTAGCAGCCTCTGGTGTTAAAGGATAATCAACACGACCTTTATTATTATGACCAGTTGCACCACCTTGTGCACTAGTTTGTCCATTTCCTGCATTTGTTTCAGCACCATCACGTTGGTTAGAATACACAACTACTTCTAGGCCTGAAGTATCAGTTCCAGCCCCTTTGGTTAGGGTAATTTCTTGGTGTGGAATTGTATATGTATCTGATCCTGTATGGATTGTTGCATTTATTTCTGAAGCATGAGTAGTACTTGTAGATCTTTCAGCATAAAAATCTTGTGCTGCCAACACTACAGCAAACTTCCCATCACGACCAATTCCTGCTTTTTTCAGTTCACTATAAACTGCAAGAATTGATTCATTTAAACGAGTTAATTGAGCATCTACTTGTTCCTTTGTGACACTCTTGTCAGCTAAAAGCACTTTTGATTCATTAAGTACAGCTTGGTTCTTGGCCACCGCTGCTTCAATTGCAACTCGATTCTCTTCTGCCACTTCCTTCTTACGAAGTTCTGTAACCGCAAGTGTATTGGTTACATCTGCTTCTGATGAAACTTTATCGAGTGCCGATTTAGCTTCTGAAAGAGCTTTTTCTGTTGGTGTAGCGTTTCTTTGTGCTTCTTCTTTTGCTACCTTATCTTTATCAGCCTGTTCTTTCTCTAATCCAAGTTTGTTTGATTCAGTTACAACTGTTCCCAATGCAGAAAGAATCTCTTTTTGAACATTTACCTCTTCTTGCTTGACAGCTTCATTTGCCAAAACAGCTTTCGCAGTAGCTAAAGCTTCACGAACATTGGCTACAACTGAGGCATCCGCATACTTAGCATTAGATAATGCAGCCTCTAAATTTGAAATACTCATTTCAAGAAGTGACTTATTTACTTTAACTTCTTCTTTCTTGGGTGTTTCAATTGTCTTATCAACCAACTGGATATTACTTTCTCCTAATTCTGGAGAAGGTTTTTCTACTTTTTGAATATTTTCTTTAGAGTCTGAAACTGGATTTTGTTCAATAGCTGAAACTGCTCCATTTCCCAAAAACATTAAACCAGCCGCAATCGCTACCGATGCCGCACCGAAACTATACTTACGAATACCGTAACGTATATACTTTTCCGTTCTAAAATCTTGTTGTTTACCCTTCATTAGACTTAGAACCTCCTTTATGCATGTTTTTTAATATTGAATTGAAGTATCCAGACAAATAGAAAGCCCCCCCCCCTTAAATTTTTTAGTAATATCAAGAGGTTATCATCTTAAAAAAGGGTTGCCCAATAATTATCAATATCACTTAATATTGTATCATTCCACTATTATTAATTCAAGTTTCATGCTTGTATATATTTATGGTTTCAATCTAATACTTCCTTGAAGAAACTAGTACATACATCTGTTTTTAAACAATAAGATCAATGTACTAAGATACGAAATTCTATTCTAAACAACTAATAGTATGTTTCTAGCACAAATTCAATTTTATAAGAAAAGGAAGTAAATATAGTGGATTAAAATAAGATATGAACAAACTGATTAAGAAAGGCAAATTAATTTCTAGAAATATTTTAGCAGACACAGTGTACTGTTCTAGATTCAATACACTATATTTTCACGAAAAGCGCATATTATCAAGAGCCGATTCTGAAAACCTGATAATATTTCCTTTCGTTTCTAGAGCTTTCTATAGAAAAAAACGCCACATAGGCGTTTTTCTATTCTTACGGTTTGATACGGTGCAACATACGTGGGAATGGAATAGCTTCACGGATGTGTTTTGTTCCTGCTGCGAAGGTTACCATACGCTCGATACCGATACCAAATCCACCGTGTGGAACTGTGCCGTATTTACGAAGGTCAAGGTAGAATTCGTACTCTGTACGATCCATACCAAGTTCATCCATCTTAGCAACAAGGGCATCGTAGTCTTCCTCACGCATAGATCCACCGATAATTTCTCCATAGCCTTCTGGAGCAAGCAAGTCTGCACAAAGCACGCGCTCTGGATTTCCAGGAACTGGTTTCATGTAAAATGCCTTGATGGCTGCTGGGTAATTCATGACAAAAGTTGGCACACCAAAGTGGTTTGAAATCCAAGTTTCATGTGGTGAACCAAAGTCATCACCATGCTCAAGATGTTCGTAGTCAGCATCTTCATCGTTTTCATGCTCTTGCAAGAGGTCAATAGCTTGATCGTAAGTGATACGTTTGAAGGGCTCTGAAATGTAGCGTTTCAAGAGTTCTGTATCACGCTCCAAGGTTTCCAAGGCTTGAGGCGCACGATCAAGAACACCTTGTAGAAGAGCTTTCACATAAGCTTCTTGCAAGTCAAGCGACTCATCGTGAGTCAAGTATGAGTACTCTGCGTCCATCATCCAGAACTCAGTCAAGTGACGGCGCGTTTTTGATTTTTCAGCACGGAATACTGGACCAAAGTCAAAGACACGGCCAAGGGCCATAGCTCCTGCTTCTAGGTAAAGCTGACCTGATTGGCTCAAGTAAGCTGGCGTTCCAAAGTAGTCCGTTTCAAAGAGTTCCGTTGAATCTTCAGCCGCATTTCCTGAAAGAATTGGGCTATCAAACTTCATGAAACCGTTCTTGTCAAAGAACTCATATGTTGCATAGATGATAGCGTTACGAATTTGCATCACCGCTACTTGCTTACGAGAACGGAGCCACAAGTGACGGTTGTCCATCAAGAAGTCTGTTCCGTGTTCTTTTGGTGTAATTGGGTAGTCTTGAGATTCACCAATCACTTCGATGTCTGTAATGTCCAACTCATAACCAAATTTAGAACGTTCGTCTTCTTTGACAATACCTGTCACATAAACAGAAGTTTCCTGGCTCAAACGTTTGATGACATCAAACTTCTCAAGTCCCACTTCTTCACCAAATTTTTCTACAAAGTTTGGTTTAAAGGCCACACCTTGGAAAAAGGCTGTTCCGTCACGCAATTGCAAGAAGGCAATTTTTCCTTTTCCTGATTTATTGGCAACCCAAGCGCCAATCGTCACTTCCTGACCAACATAGTCTTTTACATCAATAATCGTTACACGTTTTGTCATTATTTTTCCTTTTCTTTTTCTTTTATTTTTCCATAAATGCTTTCAAGCGTTTAACTGCTTCTTTAAGCGTGTCTAGGTCTGTCGCATAGCTGAGGCGAACATTTTCTGGCGCTCCAAAGCCTGCTCCTGTTATGAGTGCCAAACCAACTTCCTCAAGAATAGCTGTTGTAAAGTCAGTCACATCCGTATAGCCTTTCATCTCCATTGCCTTTTTGACATTTGGGAAGAGATAGAAGGCTCCTTGTGGCTTAACGACTTCAAAACCAGGGACCTCACATAATAGCGGATAAATGGTATTGAGACGTTCTTCAAATGCTTGACGCATAACTTCCACAGAATCTTGCGGTCCAGTTAGGGCTTCGATGGTTGCATATTGTGAAACAGCAGTTAGGTTAGAAGTTGTTTGACCTGTCAATTTGCTCATAGCAGCAATGATTTCTGGATCACCCACTGCATAACCTACCCGCCAACCTGTCATGGCATAAGCTTTTGATACACCGTTAATGACAATGGTTTGCTTACGAATTGCTTCTGATAAACTTGAGATTGGAACAAATTCATTTCCATTATAAACAAGGCGACCGTATATATCATCAGCTAAAATCAGAATGTCATGCTCAACCGCCCAATTTCCGATAGCTAGTAATTCTTCACGAGTATAAATCATACCAGTCGGATTAGATGGTGAATTGAGAACCAAAACCTTTGTCTTATCTGTCCTAACTAGTTCTAGTTGATCCACCGTGACTTTAAAATCATTGTCTTCTTTAGCTTGAACAAAAACTGGAATCCCTTCTGCCATCTTGACCTGATCTCCATAGCTGACCCAGTATGGGGTTGGGATAATAACTTCATCACCTGGATTAACCACAGCCATAAAGAAAGTATAGAGTGAGAACTTAGCACCGGTAGCAAAGGTAACCTCGTTACTTGCGACAGAATAGCCATAGTAGCGCTCGAAGTAGGTATTCACTGCAGCTTTTAATTCTGGTAGGCCTGAAGCTACTGTATAGAAGGAAGCCTGGCCTTCTCGAATAGCTTTAACTGCTGCATCCTGAATATTTTCAGGAGTGTGAAAATCTGGTTGTCCCAAGGTCAAGAAAAGGACATCCTTACCTTGAGCTTTTAATTTTTTTGCTCTCGCATCACTAGCTAAAGTGACACTTTCTTCCATTTCTAAAACACGCTTGGATAGTTTCATAGGCCCTCCTTATTGACCAATGCTCCTGTTTCAAAATCTACTAGATAAAAATCAGAGCCTGACTTGACTTCCCAGATTGGCTTGTCTTGATAACGGCCAAAGGTAATCTTGTCAATCTCACCAGCTCCTTTTTCCTTCGAAACAGCTTCTGCTTTTTCTTGTGAAACACCTTGATTTAGCTGATAAACGTAGATTTTATGGTCATCTTTCCCAATCAGGACAGCAAGTGCTTCTTGTTTTTTATTACGACCAAGAACGCTATAATAGGATTCAAAGCCATTGTATAAGTCAACCTGATCAGCCTGCTCTAATCCTGCATACTGCTGAGCTAATTTTTCTCCTTCACTTTTAGCTGTTTGATAAGGTTTCATACTCAGAAACACTAGATACAGAAAGGAAACACTGATAACCACAAACAAAATCGTCATCCCTAGACCATACTGCCACAGTAGATTACTTTTTGCTTTGTTTTGTCTTTTTTTCACTCGTCTATTTTACCATCTATTAGGCTTTATTACAAGTGAATGCAAGAATACTCTTCGAAAATCCAATTCAAACTTTGTCAGCTTCGCCTTGCCGTACCCAAGTACTGTCTGCGGCTAGCTTCCTAGTTTGCTCTTTAATTTTCATTGAGTATAAGCAACCAATTCTATTTCTCCCTTCAAAGCAAACCGATTTTTCTTGATTAAAACCGATCAAGAAAAGTAAAGACAGCTCCAAAATCAACCTATTAAAAAACCTGAGCTTGGCACTCAAGTTTTCGTAAGTTTTTTAATCTATAGAATCACTTTATCATCCATTCTTTTAGCCATTTTTCCTAAAAAGATAGCCAGTAGAAGGCTAATCATGACTAAAAAGGATCCTAGATAAAGAAATGTTACTACAAAGCCTAAATGGTCAATCAACCACCCTGTCAGTGGGAAGAAGACAATCATACTCAGGCTAAACATCATAGAGTAGACACTCAGCATGGTTGCCCTTACTTCACTTGGGAGTCGCTCTTGCAAATCATTGTCAAAAATCGGCTGAAAAAGAGCATATAGAGCATTACTAATCAAATAGACCAAAATATAGATTAGAGGTGTTCCAAAGTAGGACAGCAGGTAGGTAACTCCAGTCAGCAGGACGAGGACAGGGAAAAGCTTCAAGGCAGCATAGTTCTTTCCAATCCTACTCGCTAGATAGACTGCGACGATATTCAAGAGACTACCAAGTAGCATAACTGCTGAAATTTGCCAACCACTTAAATCTGGTAACTGATTTTGATAGTAAAAATAAAACATGCACATGAGTGTTCCAATAATCTGAGACAAAATCATCCAGTTGAACAGCATGGGATTTCGATTCAACTCATCCTTAACGGTCCAAATAATCTGTTTCATCGTCACACTATCAGCTTTTTCTAGCTTGACACTAGGTTCTTTCAGCATCCAAATCAGGAAAAGAACTATGATAGAAGTGGCAATCATGATATAGTAGGTCAGGTGCAATTGACCATGGACAAAAAATCCCGCCAACACTGTCCCCAAAGACCGAGTTCCTTCTGCTACTCCTGATAGGAAGCTTGAAATGGATAGATAACGCTCCTTTAGTCCAGCCTCTACAGCCGAGTCATAGACCATTGCTGCGCTTGTGCCTGAATCAAAATTATAAGACAAGGCACTTACCGCCATCGCTAAGGCATAAATCCAAAAATTTCCCTGCCCAGCCAACATGAGAATAGAAGACAGAATCCCTGCTATACGACTTAAATAAAGGTTGGTCTTATAGGAATAGCGGTCAGCTAACATTCCAGATGGAATTTCACAGAGAAGACTGGTCGTATGAAAGATACTTTCCAGAAGTCCAATCTGCCAAAGAGACATTCCGTTTTGACTGAGAAAGAGAATCCAAAAACTGGTAATCCCTAGAAATGCAAAAAACTCAACTCCGGCCATCAGGCCAATATTTTTCCGATAATTTCTTATTAACATCTTTTCTCCTTAACAAGTGTATTATTATTTCTTTTGTTCGTCACTTGTTAATCTTTGCCTTACATGATCTCCACCCCTTTTTAGAAGCATTCTTCAATGCCATTATTGTTCTTTTAATGATTTATGAAATGATACCGGAAAATAGCTGTTATGCGGTTTCTATTGCGAGTTTTCTTGTTTATTTTAGCACTTATGTCATCATATTACAAGAGAATATAGTAATACTCAATGAAAATCAAATGCATTCCAGTCGCAAGTGATTAGAGTTTCTACAATTTTATAGTTTTCAAATAAACTCTGAGCAAATTTCTTGCAAGGTGTTTTCTTTTGTTGTAATATATCTTATAACAACGGGAGAATTCTCGGAAATTTAAGAAAAAGGAGACACATCATGTCTAAAAAAGTATTATTTATCGTCGGATCACTACGTCAAGGTTCTTTTAACCACCAAATGGCTCTCGAAGCTGAGAAAGCACTTGCTGGTAAAGCGGAAGTTAGCTACCTTGATTATTCAGTCCTTCCTCTCTTCAGCCAAGATTTGGAAGTTCCAACTCATCCAGCTGTAGCGGCTGCTCGTGAAGCGGTTCTGGCTGCGGATGCCATCTGGATTTTCTCTCCAGTCTACAACTTCTCTATCCCCGGAACAGTGAAAAACTTGCTTGACTGGCTATCTCGTGCCCTTGACTTGTCTGATACACGTGGTGCTTCTGCCCTTCAAGACAAGTTTGTCACCGTATCATCTGTAGCCAATGCCGGTCACGATCAACTTTTCGCTATCTATAAAGACCTCTTGCCATTTATCCGTACACAAGTCGTTGGTGATTTCACTGCTGCACGTGTCAATGACTCTGCCTGGGCAGACGGAAAATTAGTTCTCGAAGAATCAGTCCAAAATTCACTTGAAAAACAAGCGGAAGACTTGGTCAATGCTATCAAGTAACTAAAGTAACTAACATAATAAAAGCGAACACGACTACTTTTCTGACACTCAGAAGACTAGCTTGTTCGCTTTTTTCTCATTTATAAACTAATACTCAATGAAAATCAAAGAGCAAACTAGGAAGCTAGCCGTAGGCTGTACTTGAGTACGACAAGGCGAAGCTGACGTGGTTTGAATTTGATTTTCGAAGAGTATAAAATAGCTGATGATACATATTGTCCAATACAAAATATCTGATTTCTATACTTCCTTAACAAAAACCAATTCCTGCGGCTGGGACAGGTCTTCTAGGTAGTTAAATCCTGCAAAGCTTAAGTGATGAGCTTCCTCTACCGTCTGTACTTGATTTTCTATCAGGGCTGTCAGGAAGGCACCACGGGCTTTCTTAGAAATAGTTGAATGTATCTTCAGCTGCCCACCTCTATCCTCCATGAATTTGAAGGTCACCATTTTTTCTCGGATTTCCTTAGAAAATACGGTCTCAAACTCGGATGACAATAGAGAGAAAATCACTTCTTCCTTCTTCAGAGCTTCATCATAAGCTGCCTTCCAATGACTCTTCAAAGTCTTACCAGAGACTTTTAATTTCATCAAAAAGTCCAAACGGTGAGGAGCCATAGGTGACAAGGCTGGAATGACACCGTACAAAGCCGAAGTGATGAGTACATGATTTTCAAGATAGGCTTGTTCTGCCTCGGTCAATTTATCTCGCTTGATATGGCGATACATGAGCCCATCAAAAAGGTTCAAGGCTGGATAGTGTTGAGTAGTTTGCCTTTTCAAAGCTTGGATATTTTGAAATTCTTCCGCCGCCTTATCAGCTGATACCTTGTAAAAGCTCTCCAATTGACTAGCAGAATAGAGGGCCAAGGCATCAAGCACGGCCTGACTTTCTGGTTTTAAAGGAGCAGCTTCGATACTCGACAAGTCTGTATTCATTTCTTTTGCTGTTGGGATTAAAATTTTCATATTAATAGTGTAGCATATTTTTTAGCCACAACCAAGAAATTCATCTAAAAAACCTCGGGTTGACCGAGGTTTATTTGGTTATTTTGGCCATCCTAACCAGATAGCCACGAGAACAAGGGAGATACCAGCTAGGCTTGTTAAGATAGATAAGAATGTATCTTTTTTCTCCTTGAACCGAGAAAAACCTATCTTCAAAGCAAGCAGTCCAAGTAGCATTGAAGCAAGCATCACATAAAAACCCATTTGTTTGTCCTCCATTAGTCTTAATTTGCATTATTATAACATATATTTCTTAAATAAACCTTTTTTACTGTACTTTAAAGGTCTTGAGATAATTGTCTCTCCCTACTTGACCTTCGAAGGTTTTACCATTTTCAAGGTAAGGAAGGTCATCTGATACTGAGGCCTTAACCTTATATATCTTCCCATCAACTTTAAAGAAGTAGACGGTGTCTCCCTTGATAACAGCTGATTTGAGCTCTGCTACCACACCCTTGATGCTTTCTGTGGTTTCATTATCAAATTCAAGGTCGTTTTTATTGGCGTACTTGCTGAGCAGTTCTTCCACTGTCGTTGCTACGATAACGTTTTGGTACTCGACTGCATCTACCAAAGCGTACTCTTTGACCAAGCCAGCATTGTCCTTCAAGCCCATGATGTAGAGAGGCTTGTCATTGAGGTTGATGAGGATTGGGAAGGTTGCCTTGTAGGATTTCTCCTGAACAGCACCTTCGGCTGATTCTCGGGCTGATTCTTCTGTCGCAGAAGCCAAGCTATACTTCGTGATTTCTCCTGTCCGCATATTTTCAAGGATGAAACCAAGATTACTTTCATCTGCATTTGCTGACGTTACACCTGTGTAGAGATAGATATCATTGCCGATAGACAAGTAATTATAGCCCTTGGTAGTCTGGGTCACGTTTTTCTTGGAAATCATAGCATTCCAGAAACCGTCCTTGTACTTGCCGTTGTAGTTGATTTGCTCGATGGTTTCCTCAGCTGGATAGACCCTGTCCACCCATTCTGGAACATCAGCCAAGCTGTATTCCTTGGTTTCTCCATTTGTGGCATCCAGGATAATGACTGAAACAGGACGAGGAACCGCAAGTCCAAATTGCTTTTGGTAAACCGTTGCTACATAGAAAGGATTACCCTCATCGTCTACCTCGAAAGATGGAGTCTTGAAGATCTTGGTTGGGTACTTAAAGCGCAGGTGACGCTTGACATCGCGGTTAAAATACTCCGAGTCCGAATACTTGATTGGTGTCTTCAAGTCCACCAAGTCCGCATTACCAGTTACCATGTCCACCTTGATATACTCGCCGATTCCCTTGGCCTGATTGTTAAACCACTTGATAGGATCTGCGTATTCTAGTGGCGTAACGCGATAAGGTTTCCCATCAATCGTCAATTGGGTATAGGTGTCTGCCGCTACGTACTGCGACACCTTGTCCGTTAGGGAACCCAAGTAGCGGTCACCAATTTTTTCAGCAGTACTTCTATCTAAGATTGGAACCTTACTGGTGTCAGTCTTAGGAAATTCAGTAAAGTCTTTTTCCGTAACCGTGACTACATTGGCATAATTTTTAGCCTGAAAAATGCTAGAAGTTACCAAGGAAACCAAGGCTGCCAAGAGAAGAATTCCTCCAATAGAAGCAAAAAGAACTTTCCCTAACCGATTGATTTTGAAACCCTCTAGATTTAAGGCAGCTTCTGCCTTGCCGTGGCGCACATGAACCGTTTTGACCAGATTGATTCCCTTGCCAAAGCCAAATAAGATTGCTACAAGCAGCAAATGCCCACAGAGGAAAAAGAGAAATTCCCAGCTGGTCAGATTAAGAGGCGGTAAAAAGATATACCAGGTCGTTGCGATAAAAATAAGTTCAAAGACTATTCGTTTCATTTGCTTTCCTCCTAAATGATTCGTCCTTCCAAGTGATCCAGTTCATGCTGGCAAATCTGAGCCGGGAAACCTGTCAAAGTAATGGTCTGTTCCTGCCACTTGCTGTCACGATAAGCAACGGTTATGGTTTCATAACGCTTAGTTGGTCTCACACCTACCAAGGACAAACAACCTTCCTCTGTCTCATAAGGTCCTGAAAAAGACTTGAGAACAGGATTAAACATGACCATAGAAACCAAGCCAAGATTAAAAATAATCACGCGCTTTTGCACCCCAATCATATTGGCAGCTAGACCGACACAAGTCTCACGATTTGCTAAGAGTGTATCCTGCAAATCTCTGGCAAGATAAAGGTCCTCCTGACTTGCCGGCTGAGACACTTGAGATAAAAATAAGATATCCTTCACAATTTTCTTTTCCACTTCCTCACACTCCTCTTACTTTTTACTATATTATAGCAATTATAGCACAAAAGCCGATAACTGCAAGCCCTTTCTCTCAACTGTAGCAAAAAGCCATCCGAAGATGACTTTTTTAAATCGCATTCTTATCAAAACCAAGTTTACGTTGAACAAACTTAACGATTTCGACGATGATAATCATTGAGAAGCTTCCGCCCATAACGATTCCCCATTGTAACAAGTCTAGTCTGGTTACGTGGAAGATTCCTTCAAGCGGTTCTACGACGATTGTTGCCATGAGAAGGATGAAGGATACCAAGATAGACCAGTTAAAGGTCTTAGACTTGAATGGTCCAACTGTCAAGATGGACTGGTAAACAGATTTCACATTGTAGGCATGAAAGAGCTGAATCAAACCAAGTGTTGCAAAGGCCATAGTAAGGGCATCTGCGTGAATGGCATGATTGTCACCCACATGAACTGGGTAAAGAAGGGCAAGACCATAAACACTCATAACAATAGCTGCTTGGAGTACACCTTGATAGATAATAGAACTCAAAACACCACCTGAGAAGAAGCTTGCCTTGCGTCCACGTGGTTTATGGTTCATGACACCAGGCTCAGCTGGCTCAACACCTAGTGCAATTGCTGGGAAGGTATCCGTTACCAAGTTGATCCACAAAAGATGAACTGGCTGCAAGACATCCCAACCAAACAAGGTTGATAGGAAGATAGTTAATACTTCAGCAGTATTGGCAGAAAGTAGATACTGAATAGTCTTTTGAATGTTTGAGAAGACCTTACGTCCTTCTTCAACTGCAACAATGATAGTCGCAAAGTTATCATCTGCAAGAATCATGTCAGATGCCCCCTTAGAAACCTCTGTACCAGTGATTCCCATACCGATACCGATATCGGCTGTTTTCAGAGCTGGCGCATCATTGACACCATCACCTGTCATGGCAACGACTTTGCCTTGTTTTTGCCAAGCCTTGACGATACGAACCTTGTGCTCTGGAGACACACGGGCATAAACAGAGTATTGACCAACTACTTTTTCAAAGTCTTCATCTGACAGTTCATTGAGCTCAGCACCAGTTAAAACGTGGCCTTCTGTATCATTTGCATCAATGATTCCCAAACGTTTAGCAATAGCTTCTGCTGTGTCTTGATGGTCACCCGTAATCATGATTGGACGAATTCCAGCTTCCTTAGCCACACGAACAGCCTCAGCTGCCTCAGGACGTTCAGGGTCAATCATCCCAATCAAACCAGTGAAGATTAAATCATTTTCAAGTTCTTCAGAAGTGAGGTTTTCTGGAATGCTATCGATAATCTTATAAGCACCTGCAAGGACACGCAAGGCTTGGTGAGCCATTTCAGAATTGTTTGTATGAATGAGGTTTGTAACCTTCTCATCAATCGGAGCAATATCCCCAGCCTTATCACGAAGAACACAACGTTTTAAGAGTTGGTCTGGCGCACCCTTGACTGCTACAAGGAAACGACCATCTGGCAATGGGTGAACCGTTGACATGAGCTTACGTTCAGAATCAAATGGCAACTCAGCCACACGAGGATATTTGTCTAAAAATCCTTTAACATCATAACCTTTGTCCAAAGCATACTGGATAAAGGCTGTTTCGGTTGGGTCACCAATCAGGTTACCTTCCACATCGATTTTCGTATCATTGGCCAAGACAACTGAACGAAGTAGGGGCATTTCAAGACCTAGTTCAATGTCATCAGCTGAATCATGTAGGACTGCATCGTAGAATACTTTTTCAACTGTCATCTTGTTCATAGTAAGCGTACCAGTCTTATCAGAAGCGATGATTTCAGTTGAACCAAGCGTCTCAACTGCTGGCAACTTACGAACGATAGAGTTTCGTTTAGCCAAAACTTGAGTACCAAGGGCAAGAACGATGGTTACGATAGCAGGAAGTCCTTCTGGGATGGCTGCAACAGCAAGGGCAACAGAGGTCATCAACTCACCGAGTGGATTTTTGCCTTGAATGAAAACACCCACTACAAAAGTAACAAGGGCAATGACCAAAATTGCATAGGTCAAGACCTTAGAAAGGTTATTCAAGTTTTGTTTAAGTGGTGTGTCTGTCTCATCCGCATCTTGAAGCATACCAGCGATATGACCAACTTCAGTGTACATACCTGTATTGACAACAACACCCATCCCACGACCATAGGTCACGTTAGAGTTTTGGAAGGCCATGTTGACACGGTCCCCAATACCAGCATCTGCAGCAAGTTCAACTGTCAAGTCTTTTTCGACTGGCACAGACTCACCTGTCAAAGCAGCTTCTTCGATCTTAAGAGAATTGGCTTCTAGCAAACGTAAGTCTGCTGGTACAACATCACCAGCTTCGAGAGCGACGATATCACCTGGTACCAATTCTTTAGAATCAATCTCAGCCATATGACCATCACGAAGAACGCGAGCAGCTGGACTAGACATGGATTTGAGGGCTTCAATGGCTTCTTCTGCTTTTCCTTCTTGGTAAACACCAAAGGCAGCGTTAATGATAACCACGGCTAAAATGATAATGGCATCTGCGATATCTTCCCCACCAGAAGTCACGACTGACAAGATTGCTGCAGCAACTAGGATGATAATCATCAAATCCTTAAATTGCTCGATAAATTTGACCAGGATTGATCGTTTCTCGCCTTCTTCGAGTTCATTGTGGCCAAATTCTGCAAGGCGCTTTTCCGCCTCACTTGATGACAAACCTTGCTCGGTCGCATCCACAGCCTTCAAGACCTCTTCAGGACTCTGAGTGTAAAACGCTTGGCGTTTTTGTTCTTTTGACATGTGTCTCCTCCTTGACATTGTGTGCAAAACAGACTCTCTTTCTGTCATATCTTTTCACGACAAACAAAAAGAGACCTGTTAATCATAACAAGTCTCGCTGTTTAAGATAGTGCCGGAAAGCATACTTTTCAGTATAAAATTCGGAATGACGACACTATCACAGGTTTCTGCCAGCTACTCCCTTGAGTAGTTCTATTATACCAAATTTTGAAAAGTTTTCAAAGAGTAAAAACTGACTCATTTGAATTTTCTCTTGAAAACCAGTATAATGGTAGAATGCTATGTGACTAGAAAGGAAGTTGAATGAAGCAATCTATCTCAAATCTCAAGTTAGCTGAGCGTGGAGCCATTATCAGCATTTCAACCTATTTGATCTTGTCTGCAGCCAAATTAGCAACTGGGCACCTCCTCCATTCATCCAGTTTGGTGGCAGATGGTTTTAACAACGTATCGGACATCATTGGAAATGTTGCTCTTCTGATCGGGATTCGAATGGCGCGCCAGCCTGCTGACCGAGACCACCGTTTTGGCCACTGGAAGATTGAAGATTTGGCTAGCTTAATCACTTCCATCATCATGTTCTATGTTGGCTTTGATGTGCTGAGGGATACCATTCAGAAGATTCTCAGTCGTGAAGAAACGGTCATTGATCCTCTTGGTGCAACTCTAGGAATCATTTCTGCAGCGATTATGTTTCTAGTTTATCTCTACAATACTGGCCTCAGTAAGAAATCCAACTCCAAGGCACTGAAGGTAGCTGCTAAGGACAATCTTTCTGACGCTGTTACCTCACTTGGTACTAGCATTGCCATCCTGGCCAGCAGTTTCAATTATCCCATTGTGGATAAACTGGTCGCTATCATCATCACTTTCTTTATCTTGAAAACTGCCTATGATATCTTCATCGAGTCTTCCTTTAGCCTTTCGGATGGCTTTGACGACCGTCTGCTCGAGGACTACCAAAAGGCTATCATGGAAATTCCCAAGATCAGCAAGGTTAAGTCGCAAAGAGGTCGCACCTACGGTAGCAACATCTACCTTGATATTACACTAGAAATGAATCCTGACTTGTCTGTTTTTGAAAGCCATGAAATTGCGGATCAGGTCGAGTCTATGCTGGAGGAACGTTTTGGAGTCTTTGATACCGATGTCCATATCGAGCCAGCACCTATCCCTGAAGATGAAGTTTTAGACAATGTCTATAAAAAATTGCTTATGCGTGAACAGTTGATTGACCAAGGAAATCAACTGGAAGAACTCTTAGCTGACGATTTTGTTTATATTCGCCAAAATGGAGAACAGATGGATAAAGAGGCCTATAAAGCCGAAAAAGACTTGAATTCTGCTATCAAGGATATTCAAATCACTTCTATCAGTCAAAAGACCAAACTCATCAGCTATGAGTTAGATGGTATCATCCACACCAGTATCTGGCGTCGCCACGAAACTTGGCAAAATATCTTTCATCAAGAGACCAAAAAAGAATAGAGAAATCCTGTCCATGAGACGGGATTTTTCTATTCTTCTAGCTATCAAAGTCACTTAGATACTCATAGCGTTCGTATTTTTCAAGGAGTGCTTCGTTTTTCTCATCTAGCTCTTTCTGAAGAGTAGCCAGTTTGCCAAAGTCAGAGCCGTTGGCCTGCATCTCCTCTTCAATAGCAGCGATACGGTTTTCCAAGGATTCAATATCGCCTTCAATGCTTGCCCACTCCTGCTTTTCTTGGTAGGTCATGCGTTTCTTGTCTTCTCGAACCTTGACGACTTTTTCCTTTTCGGCTTTTTGCACTTGATTGGCCATCTCTGTTTCAAAGACTTTTTCATCAAGGTAATCAGTGTAATGACCAAAGAAAGGACGAATCTTGCCATCCTCAAAAGCCAGAATCTTGGTCGCCACCTTATCCAAGAAATAGCGGTCGTGACTAACAGTCAAAACTGGACCAGCAAAGCCTTGCAAGAAATTCTCCAAAACTGTCAAGGTTGCAATGTCCAAATCATTGGTCGGCTCATCCAAGAGAAGAACATTTGGTTTTTCCAAGAGCAATTTGAGGAGATAAAGACGTTTTTTCTCTCCCCCAGACAATTTCTCAATCAAGGTTCCATGCGTCGAGCGTGGGAAAAGGAACTGCTCTAGCAATTCTGCAATGGAAGTTGTAGAACCACCGCTGGTCTTGACTTCTTCTGCCACTTCTTGCAGGTAATTGATCACACGCTTGCTTTCATCCAAATCCTTAATTTGCTGAGAGAAATAGGCGATGCGAACAGTTTCCCCTATCACAACTTGACCTGCTGTCGGCTCAAGACTGCCTGCAATCAGGTTGAGTAGGGTTGATTTTCCAACACCATTATCCCCAACAATTCCAATACGATCTTTGGCCTGCACCAAGAGATTAAAATCTTGCAAAATAGGCTTGTTTTCATAGGCAAAGGAAACATCTTGAAACTCGATGACTTTCTTACCAATCCGACTGGTTTCAAAGTTCATGGTCAAGTCTGTCTCAGCACTACTGCCTGAAACTTCTTTCTTCAAATCGTGGAAACGATTGATACGAGCCTGCTGCTTGGTCGCACGCGCCTGCGGTTGTCTGCGCATCCAGACCAATTCCTGCTTATAAAGTTGTTCTTTTTTGTGGAGAAGAGCTGCGTCACGCTCATCCTGTTCCGCCTTTAGGCGAACATAGTCCTGATAATTGCCCTGATATTCGGTCAAGCCTGCACGATCCAATTCGAAAATCCGAGTTGACAAAGCGTCTAGGAAATAACGGTCGTGAGTGATAAAGAGAACTGTCTTCTTAGAATTTTTCAAAAAGAGGGTCAGCCACTCAATAGTCGCAATGTCCAGATGGTTGGTCGGCTCATCCAAAAGCAAAAGGTCATGGTTGCCAAGTAAGACTTGCGCCAACTGGACCCGTCTTCTTAGGCCACCTGACAATTCCCCAACAGGAGTAGATAAGTCCTGAATCCCCAGCTTGCTGAGAACCGTCTTGACCTGACTCTCAATTTCCCAAGCTTGGAGAGAGTCCATTTCAGCCATGACCCGTTCCAAACGAGCCTGCTTGTCCTCACTGTAGTTGAGCATGATCAACTCATATTCACGAATGAGCTGGATTTCCTTGAGGTCGCTGGAAAGAACCGTATCCAAGACCGTCTTGTTATCATCAAAATCAGGATCTTGGGTCAAGTAACCAATCTGGTAATCATTCTTAGCTGAAAAAGGACTGACATCCCCATCAAAGCCAGAAATACCAGAAAGAACATCCAAAAGGGTGGTCTTGCCAGTCCCATTGACACCAATCAAACCAATTCTATCTAGATCATGGATGATAAAGGAAATATCCTTAAAAACGGTCTTATCACCGACGGATTTACTTAGTTTTTCAACGATAAAATCACTCATTTTTTCTCCCTCAAGTAAGCATGGATGGCTTGACGGTCATTTTCCAATTCTCCATCGACAATGGCATATTCAATCTCTGTTAAAATCTCTCCCAAGTCTGGGCCCGGCTGATAGCCATATTCCTTGATCAAAATACCACCGTTAATTTGGATTTCTTTCTTGTCATGAATGGTCAAACTCTGATAGGTTTCTGTGATGGCTTGTGGGTTGACTTCTTTTCCTTGGGCCTGACGAAGATTTTCAGCCTGTAAAAGTAAATCCAAGTCAAAGCGATAACAATCGCGCTTGCTCAACTCTCCCTTTTCACGCAAGGCCAAAATAGTCAGCAAATCCTGAACTTGCTTGGCAAACTGACGTGAGGTCTTCCAAGCTTTCAAAAATGGCTGCGCATTTTCAATCTCCAAAGCCGACAGTAGAGCCGACCAAGCTTGTTCAGAGGATTCAAAGATAAAATCAGTCTCCAAATCAAACAGTCTATTGAGCTTGTCCTGGCTAGATTCCATATCAGGGAGATAATCATAAGCTTGACTCTCAATCATGGAAGCCAAGCCCCTTCTCCAAAACGGAGCCAGCAAGAGTTTATCAAACTCGACAAAGGTACGCTCCACAGAAATTTTCTCCAAAAGTGGCGTCAAGGTCTTCATAGCTTTAAAGGTTTCTGGCTCAAGTTCAAAGCCAAGACTGGCCTGAAAACGGAAACCACGCATAATCCGTAGAGCATCTTCGTTGAAACGCTCACTAGCTACACCAACCGCTCGCAAAACTTGATTTTCTAAATCTTCTAACCCATGGAACAAGTCAATGATTTCCCCTGTCTCGTCCAAGGCAAAGGCGTTGACTGTGAAATCACGGCGTTTGAGGTCTTCTTCTAGCGAGCGAACAAAAGAAACCGCACTGGGTCTGCGATAGTCCACATAGACATCTTCTGTCCGAAAGGTGGTTACCTCATACTCCTCATCCCCATCTAAGACCAAGACAGTTCCATGCTCGATTCCGATATCGGCTGTTCGCAGAAAAATCTGCTTGGTTTCTTCTGGATAAGAAGACGTCGCAATATCCACATCGTGGATGGGACGATTGAGGAGGGCATCTCGAACAGATCCCCCAACAAAATAGGCTTCAAAACCTGCTTCTTTAATTTTTTCTAATACTGGTAAAGCCTTCTGAAATTCAGAAGGCATTTGCGTTAATCTCATAATAAGTGTTCTAATCCATAGACAAGCTCATGACGCTTGACAACTTCTTTAATTCCCAAATTGACCCCTGTCATGAAGGAGCTGCGATCATAGGAGTCATGACGGAGGGTCAATCCTTCTCCTTGATTGCCAAAGATGACTTCCTGATGGGCTACTAAGCCTGGCAAACGAACTGAGTGGATGCGCATGCCATCAAAGTCAGCACCACGGGCACCAGTAATCAATTCTTCCTCATCTGCTGCACCTTGCTGAATAGACTCTCGAACTTCTGCCATTAACTCAGCTGTTTTAATAGCTGTTCCACTCGGAGCATCCTTTTTCTTGTCATGATGGAGCTCGATAATCTCCACATTTGGGAAATATTTAGCAGCCTGCCTTGCAAATTGCATGAGTAAAACAGCACCCAAGGCAAAGTTAGGAGCGATCAAGCCACCCAAATCTTGAGCACGAGAAAATGCTTTTAGCTCTGCAATTTCTTCACTCGTGAAACCTGTTGTTCCAACTACTGGAGCAAAGCCATTTTCAAGAGCAAAACGTGTATTTTCATAGGCAACAGTTGGAGTAGTAAAGTCTACCCAGACATCTGCTTCAAAACCGACCAAATCAACCTTATCCTTGAAAACAGGAATACCCTGCCATTCTGATTCAGACTCAAAAGGATCCAAAACTGCTACCAAGTCCAAGTCTGGATCAGCCAAGACCATCTGACAAGCAGCTTGGCCCATCTTTCCCTTAAAACCAGCAATAATTACTCGAATACTCATCTCTACTCCTGTCTAAGATACAAAGGACGTTGGCTGCCCATGAAAAATAGGGAATGGCGCTGACTTTAGACGAAAGGCCAGACAGGCATCTTTTTTCATGAGGCAGGTAGTCCGTGTTCAATTGCTAAGATACAAAACCTGTAGGAACACAAAGTGAAAATAGGAGTTTTGATCAAGAAGTGTCTACTCCTTGGAAGAACTATCTTTTTCACACAGGGTTCCAGGCGTGTTCAATTATCAAGATACAAAGGACGTTAGCTGCACAAGAAAATAGGGAATGACGCTGACTTTCCACAAAAGGCAAGACAGGCATCTTTTTTCATGAGGCAGGTAGTCCGTGTTCAATTGCTAAGATACAAGGCATCTTAACTAGTCTAGAAGCGCCAACTAAATCACTGGAATATAACCCAGAGCAATGCTTCCTGATCCTAGGTGTGTCCCAATGACACTACCAAATGTAGCTAGTGAAATATCCGTACCCACTCCAGATTCAAGCAAGTGCTGACGCAATTCCTCAGCCTTTTCAGGAGCATTCCCATGAATGACAATGACCCGATATTGGCCTGAAGCCGTTGTTTCCTTGATAATTTCAATTAAGCGTTTGGTTGCTTTCTTTTCAGTACGAACTTTTTCGTAAACTTCAATCACACCTTGGTCGTTGAAATAAAGGATTGGCTTAATGCTAAGCAAATTGCCTAAAATGGCAGCCCCATTTGAAAGGCGCCCACCTTTCACCAAATGATCCAAATCATCTACCATGATAAAGGCTGACGTACGGCTGATTTGAATGGCTAGCTTATCCTGAATGCTGGCAAAATCATCGCCCTGGTCACGCCAATTAAAGACGCTTTCAACCATGATACCCAGAGGAGCACTTGTAATCAAAGTGTCTGGAAAAGCAATGGTTAAGCCCTCATATTCATCTATCATATACTGGATATTTTGGTAAAAACCTGAAATTCCAGAAGATAGGAAAAGCCCCAAAGCATGAGTATAGCCTTGTTCTTTGAGCGAAGTTAAGATTTCATCTAGCTTGGCAATACTTGGTTGACTAGTCTTAGGCAATTCAGAAGCCTGAGCCATTTTTTGGTAAAATTCCTCAGCAGTCAGATTGATACCTTCGACATACTCCTCACCATCAATATTGACAGGAATATCCAAGACAAATAAATCTTCTCTTTGCAAGGTCTCTGCACTGAGATAGGCAGAAGAATCTGTGATAACAGCTAGTTTCATATTAGAACTCCAAATTGATTCCTGGTAAGTCTAATGCAATTTCAGTTACTTCGTAAGTCAAACGGTTGAGCATATTCAAACATGGACGAGCCAAAGTTTCCACTTCTTCTTGGCTCAATTCACTTGGTTCATTGACAATACGGCCATCGATATGATTTACCTGTGAAATGGTTCCACTGATGACAAACTTATCAAATACAATCATAAATGTCAAGATGACAATCAAGGAAGTCACTTGATTTTCTTGATCATGTTGGAGCAATTGGAAGTTCACATCCACCTTAGTTTCAGGAGCTCCATTTTCATTTTCCCATTCAAAATTACGCGCATCAAAATGATACTGACTAACAAATTCTTGTTCACGTTTAAGATTCATGTCTTTCTCCCTTGGTACAATATTATAAGCTATTGTACCATAATTTTTTATTTTCATCTAGTTTTCTAGGATTTAGTCAATCCCGATTTCAGCTCGAACTACGTCTGCGATGGTATCAACATAGTAGTCTACTTCTTCTGTTGTAGGCGCTTCTGCCATAACACGCAAAAGGGGCTCTGTTCCACTTGGGCGAACAAGGATACGACCATTCCCTGCCATTTCAGCTTCCATCTTCTCGATGATAGCCTTGATAGCTGGCACTTCCATAGCCTTTTCCTTCATGGCATTTTCCACTCGGATATTAACTAATTTTTGTGGGTAAATGGTTACTTCTGCTGCCAACTCTGACAGGCTCTTACCAGTTTCCTTCATGATTTTTGTCAATTGAACAGCAGATAATTGACCATCACCTGTTGTATTGTAGTCCATCAAGATGACGTGACCAGACTGTTCACCACCGAGGTTGTAGCCTGATTTTCTCATTTCTTCAACAACGTAGCGGTCGCCAACTGCAGTGACTGCCTTGTTAATGCCTTCACGGTCCAAGGCCTTGTGGAAACCAAGGTTGGACATAACAGTTGTCACAATTGTATTTTGGGCCAATTGTCCTTTTTCAGAAAGGTACTTTCCGATGATGTACATGATTTTGTCACCATCAACGATATCACCATTCTCATCAACAGCAATCAAGCGGTCACTGTCTCCGTCAAAGGCCAAACCAATAGCTGAGCCGCTTTCTTTGACAATTTCTTGAAGGGCTTCTGGGTGGGTTGAACCAACATTAAGGTTGATGTTAAGACCATCTGGTGTTTCCCCAATAACAGTTAATTGAGCGCCAAGGTCTGCAAAGATTTGACGGGCACTGGTAGAAGCTGCTCCATTAGCTGTATCCAAGGCAACCTTCATTCCATCAAGAGGAGTTCCAGTTGAAACAAGGTATCCTTCATACTTACGCAAGCCTTCTGGATAATCTACCAAGGTTCCCAAGCCTTCTGCACTTGGACGAGGAAGAGTGTCTTCCTCAGCATCTAGCAAGGCTTCAATTTCTGCTTCTTTTTCGTCATCTAGTTTGAAGCCATCACCACCAAAGAACTTAATCCCATTATCAAGGGCTGGATTATGACTAGCAGAAATCATGACACCTGCACTGGCTCCCTCAGTTTTTACCAAGTAAGCTACTGCTGGCGTCGCAAGAACACCGAGTTTATAAACGTGAATCCCTACTGAAAGGAGTCCTGCCACCAAGGCAGATTCTAGCATTTCCCCTGAAATACGTGTGTCACGTCCTACAAAGACTTTCGGTGCTTCCGTTTCATGTTGACTAAGAACATAGCCTCCAAAACGTCCTAGTTTAAAGGCCAATTCTGGCGTTAGTTCTAGGTTAGCTTCTCCACGGACTCCATCAGTCCCAAAATATTTACCCATTTTTATAAAATCCTTTTCCTATTTTTAATTCGTTTTTGAACTAGTTGCTTTCGTTGACGAAGATGTCTCCGACGAACTGCTTGTGCTTGAACTTGGCGCTACTGGTTTTGTAGTCACCTTCATTGTTGTATCAAACGGAGTGATAACTACTGGTAAGACAACACCATTGCGGTCGATTGCCTGCAAAGGTACTGAGCCACTGTAATTACCTGTTATGCGTTCGCTGGTTGGTAAAAGCGCAATAACTTTGTCAATCTTAGCTAATGTTTCCTGGTCAGTCGTGACCGAAACGCGTTCATTGGACACGGTTACACTATCAAGTTGTAGCTTGGGATCAATCTGGCTTTGGTCAACTTGTGGCACAACAATCATCCCATCTCGCTTAACCTTCTTCCCAACTTTCACTGTGATCTTTTGAGGCGTTGCTACAGCGGTCAATCCACTTGGAAGATTTTCAATGTTCAAAGGAACTTCAATTGTTCCAACACTAGCATCTGTTAGGTCAGCAGTAACCTTGAATTTACGTGTGCTTTCTTGCATTTCACTGGCCAAGGTCACACGATTGGCACCTGTCAGTACAACTGAAACCTCTGATGCAAATCCGCTGATGAAATACTGGTCATCATCATAGTGAATATCGATAGGAACGTTCGTTATCGTATTGGTGTAGGTTTCTGATTTGACCTGCCTTGTGGTATTGCTATTTTGAAAGTTGGTCGACGTTGCATAAATGAATAAGACACAAGCAAAAAAGAGAGATGAAATGATATATAGACTATTTTTTCTCATATTTCCAACCTCCTAGCAAACGATCCTTGAAACTGACTTTTTCCTCAACAGCTGGCACAAGAATTGCACGTAGTTCTGCTTCAAATTCTTCAATCGTCAAGTCGTGCTTGAAAACACCGTTATAGGTAATAGAAATGCCACCTGTTTCCTCTGAGACGATGAAGGTCAAGGCATCGGATACTTCTGACAAACCGATAGCCGCCCGGTGTCTGGTCCCAAATTCCTTGGAAATCCCTGTGCTTTCTGTCAAGGGCAGATAGGCAGAGGTCACTGCAATCCGATTTCCTCTGATAATCACAGCACCATCATGTAGGGGAGTGTTGGGAATAAAAATATTGATGAGGAGTTCTGCCGAAATTTTGGCATCCAAGGGAATTCCTGTCGCGATGTATTCTTGTAAGGTCCGAACCCGTTGAATGGCAACCAAAGCACCAATCTTACGGGGACTCATGTATTCAACTGACTTAACAAAGGCACGAATCATTTTCTCTTCTGCACTAATTTGAGTAGTAGAAAAGAAATCTGTCGCCCTTCCCAAACGTTCCAAACCAGTCCGAATCTCTGGAGAGAAGATAACAACCGCAGCAATAACCCCATAGGTGATAATCTGATTAATCAACCAAGAAATCGTTGTTAAACCAAGGATATTGGCCACGACCTGGGCTAATACAAAAATCAAGACCCCCCGCACCAAAATCATAATCTTGGTGCCAGCTATCGCTTTTGTAAAACGATACAAAACATAGGTCACAATCAAAATATCAAACAGATTGATGGCTATACTCCAAGGACTAGAAAACAAGCTAGTCCAATATTGCAGGTTGGATAATTGTTGAAAGTTCATCTGCTGTCTCCTCTCTGTCCAAACACGTTCCTCTCTATTATACCATTTTTCTGGCATTTTTTTCCCTATCCTACTTCATTTTAAATTAAAGAAAAAATATGATAAAATAAACTGATACTCAATGAAAATCAAAGAGCAAACTAGGAAGCTAGCCGCAGGTTGCTCAAAACACTGTTTTGAGGTTGCAGATAGAGCTGACGTGGTTTGAAGAGATTTTCTAAGAGTATGACTAGAAAAAACAAAGGAGAAACCATGTCTCAACTCTATGATATTACCATTGTAGGTGGTGGTCCTGTCGGGCTTTTTGCAGCCTTCTATGCCCACCTACGCCAAGCCAAAGTCCAAATCATCGACTCTCTTCCCCAACTAGGTGGACAACCTGCTATTCTCTATCCTGAAAAGGAAATTTTAGACGTACCAGGTTTCCCAAATCTGACTGGAGAAGAATTGATCAACCGCTTGATTGAACAACTAAACGGATTTGATACCCCTATTCATCTCAATGAAACAGTTCTTGAGATTGAAAAACAAGAAGAAGGATTTGTCATCACAACTTCTAAAGGAAGTCACCTGTCTAAAACTGTTATCATCGCTATGGGTGGCGGTGCCTTCAAACCACGTCCTCTGGAACTAGAAGGCGTTGAAGGCTATGAAAATATCCACTACCACGTTTCCAACATCCAGCAATATGCTGGTAAGAAAGTGACGATTCTTGGTGGAGGAGACTCGGCTGTGGATTGGGCTTTAGCTTTTGAAAAAATTGCACCAACTACCCTTGTTCACCGCAGAGATAATTTCCGCGCCTTGGAACACAGTGTCCAAGCCTTACAGGAATCATCTGTGACCATCAAGACACCATTCATCCCTAGCCAACTCCTTGGAGATGGAAAAACGCTTGATAAACTTGAAATCACAAAAGTTAAATCTGATGAAACCGAAACGATTGACCTAGACCACCTTTTTGTCAACTATGGTTTCAAATCTTCTGTCGGTAACCTTAAAAACTGGGGTCTGGACCTCAACCGTCACAAGATTATCGTCAACAGCAAGCAAGAATCCAGCCAAGCAGGTATCTATGCTATCGGTGACTGCTGCTACTATGACGGAAAAATTGACTTGATTGCGACAGGCCTCGGAGAAGCTCCAACCGCTGTCAACAATGCCATCAACTACATTGACCCTGAGCAAAAAGTGCAGCCAAAACACTCAACCAGTTTATAAAAAAGAACCACGAGTCACATAGGATTCGTGGTTTTAAAATGAACTACACCTCAAAAGTTAGACAGAAATACATCTAACTTCTGATATGCAGCCCACCTTCTCTTTGCTCTTGTTTGAATAAGAAATTTTTTGAAGAATCATTAGATTATACAAAGTATTCATATCAGCCTTTTAAAGCTATATAAAAACTCTCCAACTATTCTATTATACCATATAAAAAAATAAATAAATAGACTTGTTTTTTTCTTTTTTTGACGTATACTAATAATAGAAAGCGCTTTAAATAAAATAAAAGGAGGTTTTATGAGGAAAGTAAATAAGGACATTTTATTCTTAACTGGAATCATAGTTTTATGTTTTGGTTTTTTATTATTTCACATCAACCCCTATTATGCCGAACCCTATGCGACACTGAAAGAAAGAATAAATTTATTCTTTTGGCAACTATATTGGAGACCTGTAGGAACTCTCAGTATTATTTCGGGTTGCATTATAACTTTCAAAGGATTGAAAAAATAATCTTTTACTCATGAAGAAAGGAAATTTGTTATGATTAAACTGAAACTATTGTTTTTCTCTCTACTATCAAGTCTATTATTCTTAGTCACAACATCTACGGTTTTTGCTGATGTCTATCCTGGTACAAATTATGAAATTGTATCTAATCGTATTGTAAAAGATATCAACACAGGAGAGTTATTGTCATTTTATACAACTGAACTTAGAGACGCCTATTTAGAGTCTAAATCTACGTATCAGACTCGTTCTAATGCAACTGGTGTTGCAGACTATAGAACTAAATACTCTCACTCTTACAAGAAAAGCACCACATCAGGTCCTGTACTATGGTGGAAAAGCTGGAGCTACTCTGACTGTAGGTGCAGGTGTTAGCTTTTCTGCTCCGGAGTCTGGAGCTGGACTTAGTTTAAATCACTCAGTCTCCCATAACGTACCACCCTACACTTATGGTTATATTAGACTAAAAGCATCTTACACAGTAAACGTTCGTAAACTAGAAGTTAGATACTTAGGCACCAACAAATGGGTTCCAGCTGGTGAAACCTCTACTATATCGAATGTTAGCGTTTGGAGCGAACTGGTCACTTGGAAATAACTCATTAGAGACTGGGTAAAAACTCAATTTCAGGAGAAAATGAAATAAATTTTCTCACAATAAAACGCATAGTATCACGGTTTTCAATATCTGATATTATGCGTTTTTGATTTTAAAGAGCTAAATTTCTTAACTTAATGACATTGCTTTTTGCCTTTCCCCTTCTTTTTCAAAAAGCAAAAATGTCCTATCAAATTGATAAAGCATGTGATATCATAACGATGGCACTAACGATACTCCTTGGAAAAGGAGGTATTACAGATGCCAGAACTTCTCAAAATAGTACTTATCGCAGTCATCGAGAGTATCATCTCATGGATGGTGACTCGTTGGTTAGACGATCACTTCGACAAGTAACTTTCCTGGTTAGTGCTATCTAACCCAGAAAAAATCCCCTTGGTATTGCAGTACCGAGGGGATTTCTGTTTTAGCACTAAAATGCTAGAACTTCTCAATTCTTATTTATTATCTCACATGTTCTGTTCAATTGTCAAGAAAGAGGTGTTTTATGTCTTTATAATTCATCGGCTAATTTATTTATCTTTCTGAGTCTGTGGTTGACACCACTTTTGGTCAGAGGGGTGCTGAGGCTATCTGCCAACTGCTGGATAGAGTAGTCTGGGTGCTGAATCCGCAATTGCGCTACTTCCTGCAAATCCACTGGCAGATTTTCTAAGCCCATAATATCTTTGATTTTGCTGATATTGTTGATGGTCTTCATGCTGGCAGAGACTGTCCGAGCAATATTAGCTGTCTCGGCATTATTGGCCCGATTGAGGTCATTACGAGTTTCCCGCAAAATCTTTACTCTCTCAAAATCATCACGCGCCTTCATGGCTCCGATTACTATAAGAAAGTCCATAATATCTTCGGCTCGCTGGAGATAGGTAACAGCTCCCTTCTTGCGCTCAAGTACCTTGGCATCCAGTAAAAACTGCTGAAGAAGGGAGGCAATCCCTTGCGCATGGTCTAGATAAACAGAACTGATTTCCAACTGGTACTTGCCTGACTCAGGGTCACGAATGCTCCCATTTGCCAAGAAAGCACCACAGAGATAAGCACGACCCGCTTCCTCATCTGATAAAATCTCCTCATCAATACCTGTTTCCAGGCCAAAGAAAGAGTCTGCCAAGTGCAAATCACTCAGCAAGTCCTGCACCTTTTCATCTGTAAAAACGGTATAGACCCGATTCTTGCGAAGATTGCTCCGTTGGTGGTGACGAATTTCTGATTTGATTTCATAGAAATGGAGAAAAGACTCATAGAGGTGACGAGCCAGTTTGGCATTTTCTGTCACGACAGACAAGGTCAAACCCGAAGTCGAGAGACCGATACTACCAGACATCTTGATAATGGCAGATAATTCATGCCGACTCAGATGGTGTTGACCTAAGATTTCTTCTTTTACTGCTACTGTGAAACTCATTTTCTCACCTGTATGATCCGCATCAACTCATCCACGATCAAATCCCCATCGTGAAAGGCACCCCCATTTTCCAGACGAAGGAAGTTGGATGAAATCACGCGCGGAACCTGCTTACAAAGACCAGCAAAATCATGTTCCACCTGCACCAAGTATTCATCAAACCGGTTGGAATTCATGTATTCCTGAGGCACTTTTTCGATATTCACCAAGACAGTGTCGATAAAAGGTCGGCCAAGGTGACGATGCAAGACTTCCACATGGTCACTATCTGTAAAGTGTTCTGTCTCCCCACGTTGGGTCATAATATTGCAGACATAGGCGATTTCTGCCTTGGTTTCCAAAAGCGCCTGCCCGATTTCCTTAATCACGATATTGGGCAAAATAGAGGTAAAGAGAGAACCAGGTCCGAGGACAATCATGTCACTTTCAAGAATGGTCTGGACTACTCGACGGCTAGCCAGAGGCGTATCATCGTTGAGGGTATTGGTCACATAGACATGGTCAATCATGCCTGGATGGTCTGCAATATGGCTCTCTCCAGCCACCTCTGTCCCATCCTGAAAGACTGCATGAAGGGTCAAGGGATGGTCACTGGAAGGATAAATCTTCCCAGTGGTATGGAAAAATTTGCTCAGCAACTGCATGGCATTGTAGGTCGAACCCTGCATTTCTGACAGACCTGCAATAATGAGATTGCCCAATGGATGGCCAGCAAAGGCTCCGGCATCCTCAGAAAAGCGATACTGAAAGACTTTCTCATAAAACTTAGGCATATCCGACATGGCCACAAGGACATTACGAAGATCACCTGGCGGTGTCAATTGTTGCATATTTTTTCGGAGTTCACCTGATGAACCACCATCATCCGCCACCGTTACGATAGCTGCGATTTCCACATCTTTTTCCCGCAGACTTTTTAGAATGACAGGAATCCCAGTACCTCCACCAATCACCGTTATCTTTGGTTTTCTCATGAACGGTTTACCGTTTCCTTTCTTCGGTCTTTGTCGCGATGCCCTTCATTAACAGGCCAAGTCTTGGATAAGTCCTGCGCCAAGCGTTTAGCAAAAGCCACACTACGGTGTTGTCCACCTGTACAACCCATGGCAATGGTCAAAACGGACTTACCTTCCTTTTGGTAACTTGGCAAAATTGGCTCAATCAAGGCCAATAAATGTTGATAAAAGTCTTCTGACTCAGGATGATTCATGACATAATCATAAACAGGTTCATCCACACCTGTTTGATTACGCAGTTCTGGTAGATAGTAGGGATTTGGCAAGAAACGGACATCAAAAACCAAGTCTGCATCAATCGGAATTCCATATTTAAAGCCAAAAGACATGACTTCGATACGGAAAGACTGGGCTTGTTCCTGATCTGAAAACTGCTCTGCAAGGGTTTTGCGCAGCTCACGAGGAGTAAGTTCTGTCGTATCCACCACATTTTGACTCATATTTTTCAAAGGTGCCAAGAGTTCACGTTCCAGCTTAATTCCATCTAAAATACGACCGTCTGCTGCTAGAGGGTGACTTCGTCTGGTTTCCTTGTAACGAGCGACCAATTCCTTATCAGCTGCATCCAAAAAGAGAATTTTAAAGTCCAGTTCTTCCTTGTTTTCCAACTCATCCAAAACAGCTTGAATCTCTGAAAAGAAAGAACGGCTACGCATATCTACTACCAAAGCCAACTTATGGTCATCTTCCTTTGTTTCTACCAACTGCAAAAACTTAGGCAAGAGAGCTGGCGGCATATTGTCAATAGTAAAATAACCCAAATCTTCGAAGGACTGAATGGCAACTGTTTTCCCTGCGCCACTCATCCCTGTTACAATCACCAAGTGAAGTTGTTTCTTTGTCATCTTTTTCTCCTTATATCAAAAGAAGTTTGGCAACACCAAACTTCAACTAGCTTATCCAATCTCTGCGATGACTTCAATTTCGACTTTTACATCACGAGGAAGACGAGCTACCTCTACTGCTGAACGAGCTGGAAATTCCTCTTTAAAGGCCGTTTGGTAAACCTCGTTAAAAGGAACGAAGTCGTTCATATCGCTCAAGAAGCAAGTTGTTTTGACCACATGGTCAAAGTCAGTTCCTGCCTCTGCCAAAATAGCACCGATGTTTTTCAAGACTTGTTCTGTCTGTTCTTGGATCGTTTCTCCAACGATTTCCCCAGTTTCAGGAGAGAGAGGAACTTGACCACTAGCAAACAAAAGGTTGCCAACGATTTTTCCTTGAACATAAGGCCCGATAGCCTTTGGAGCTTTGTCTGTATGAATTGTTTTTGCCATTTTCTTTTCCTCACAATTTTTCTAAGATTGCATCCCAAGCCTCATCCATCCCTGCCTTGCTGACAGATGAAAAGAGGATGAAGTCGTCACTTGGGTCAAAGTTTAATTTCTTTTTGATTGCTGATTCGTGCTTGTTCCATTTACCACGAGGAATCTTGTCCGCCTTGGTCGCCACAATGATAACCGGAATCTCATAATACTTGAGAAATTCGTACATCTGCACATCATCTGCTGACGGGTCATGGCGGAGATCCACCAAACTAACAACCGCACGGAGATTTTCCCTAGTTGTCAGATATTCCTCAATCATGCGCCCCCACTTTTCACGCTCTTTTTTGGAAACGCGAGCATAACCATAACCAGGAACATCCACAAAGCGCATCTTGTCGTCAATGTTAAAGAAGTTGAGAAGCTGGGTTTTCCCAGGTTTCCCTGACGTACGAGCCAGATTCTTACGGTTCAGCATGGTATTGATAAAGCTGGATTTACCAACATTTGAACGCCCTGCAAGAGCGATCTCTGGCAGTTCATCCTGTGGGTAGTGGGACTTGTTAGCCGCACTGAGCAAGATTTCAGCATTATGTGTATTAAGTTCCATAGTCACCTCTAGGCTGTTTCTAGGATTGGTTTATCCGTTCCATCGACAGCTTCTTTTGTGATGCGGACCAATTTCACATTTTCCTGACTCGGTACTTCAAACATGACATCTAGCATGGTTTCTTCGATGATGGAGCGAAGACCACGCGCACCAGTTTTGCGTTCGATGGCCTTATTTGCAATCTCTTGAAGGGCTTCGTCGTCAAATTCCAACTCGACATCATCATAAGAAAGCAAGGTTTGGTATTGTTTTACCAAGGCATTTCTTGGCTCTTTCAAGATACGAACCAAGTCATCCACTGTCAATTGCTCAAGAGCTGCAAAGACAGGCAAGCGTCCAATCAACTCAGGGATAATGCCAAATTTTTGAATATCTTCTGCGATGATTTCTTGCATGTAAGAGCTGTTTTCGTCAATCGCCTTATTGTTTTGACCAAATCCGATGACTTTTTCACCCAGACGTTGTTTGACAATTTCTTCAATACCATCAAAAGCACCACCCACGATGAAGAGGATATTTTTGGTATCCACTTGAATCATCTCTTGTTGCGGATGTTTGCGTCCACCTTGAGGCGGCACGCTTGCAACTGTTCCCTCAATAATCTTGAGAAGGGCTTGTTGCACCCCTTCACCAGAAACATCACGTGTGATAGACACGTTCTCACTCTTCTTGGCAATCTTGTCAATTTCATCCACATAGATAATGCCACGCTCTGCGCGCTCAATGTTAAAGTCAGCGGCCTGCAGGAGTTTGAGGAGGATATTTTCCACGTCCTCACCCACATAACCAGCCTCGGTAAGAGCTGTCGCATCCGCAATCGCAAAAGGTACATTCAAGCTCTTAGCCAAGGTCTGGGCAAGGAAAGTTTTCCCTGAACCAGTTGGACCAATCATCAAGATGTTTGACTTCTGCAAATCTACATCTTCCGACTCTTCACGCGTATCGTGGAAATTGATGCGTTTGTAGTGGTTGTATACTGCTACTGCTAAAGCCCGTTTGGCACGATCTTGACCGATTACATAGTGGTTCAAGATATGGAGGAGTTCAATTGGTTTTGGAACTTCTGACAAGTCTGCCAAGACTTCCTCAGCCAACTCCTCCCGAATGATTTCCTGGGCTAACTCCACACATTCATTACAAATAAAGGCGTTGTTCCCAGCGATTATTTTTTGTACTTCTTCTTGGCTTTTGCCACAAAATGAGCAATAAACCATCATATCATTATTCCTAGTTGTAGGCATGATTTCCTTCCGTTCTATTCTATACTGTCATTCTATCTAAAATAAGGTCATGTAAAAAGCATGGATACTATTGACCAAATTGGTAAAGGCATTTAACCAGAGCAGGACAGAAAGTCCATAACGCTTTTTACGAAAAGCCTGTGCTCCAGCAAGCAAGCAGACCAAACACAGCATGGCTGTGAAAAAACCAAATATACTACGTTCCATTAGACTTCCTTTCTCTTGCGGTATTGGATGGTAAAATCATAAGGATTTTTCTCATCCTTGGTATAGGATTTGCTTGAAACTGTCTCAAAAAGAGATAAGTCAAACTCCTCAGGGAAATAGGTATCTCCCTCCACCCGAGCATGGATTTGAGTGACAATTACTTCATCCAAATAGGGTTCAAAAGCCTGAAAAATCTGCTTCCCACCGATAATATAGAGATTCTTGTCTTGGCCCTGATACCAGTCGAGAACAGACTGGACATCCTGAAAAGTAATAACCCCATCTATCTTTTCTTCCGGGTTACGTGTCAAAATCAAGGTCTCCCGTTTTGGAAGCAAGCGACGCCCCATCCCATCAAAGGTCACGCGCCCCATCAAGATAGCATGATTCAGAGTTGTTTCTTTGAAGTGTTGCAGTTCTGCTGGCAAATGCCAAGGCAGACGATTGTTCTTACCAATCACACCCTCTTCATCCTGGGCCCAAATAGCTACGATTTTCTTAGTCATGCTTCCATCCTTTTCACTGATAGTACTATTTTATCAAAAAACTCAAAAAAAGACTGGTTTGGAATAGCTTACAGAATATAAAAAATCCGTAAGAGGAATCCTACAGATTTTTATATGATTATTCTATTTCTTACAAACCAGGTGCTTGTCCAAGCTCTGCGGCAAGCATCCAGATTGTTTTATCAGTTTCAGTTTTAGCGTCTGAGAAGATACCGTTTGTCACATCGTCACCTTCTTCATCAGTGACATCCAAACCTTTTTGGAAAAGTTCTGACAAGTAACGGTAGATAGCAAGAACACGTTCCAAGCTTTCTTCAACATTACGGTATTCACCAGCTTCTTCTTCGATTTCACTGTTTTGAAGGAATTCTGTCAAAGTAGAGAATGGGCTACCACCAAGTGTAATCAAACGTTCGCTGATTTCATCCAATTGACCGTCAAGAGCATCCATGTACTCATCCATTTTTGGATGCCATACAAGGAAACCACGACCACGCATATACCAGTGTACTTGGTGCAAAGCCACATGAGCTACGTACAAATCAGCAACAGCTTGGTTCAAGACTTCCTTTGTTTTTGCCAATGCTACTGGCGCTGCTTTTGTTAATGATGTTACATCTTTTACTGCTTCTTTTTTCAATTCTACCATTTTATTTTACCTCATTCATTATTATTTGTAATCACTTCTTAATGATTACTACCTTAGTATACTACTAAGTAAAACCAATAGCAAGCCAAATGACTCACATGAGAAAAGTTGCAATAGACTGATAATTTAAGAATTTTTTAGAATGAAACCCAGTCCCTTTCAAACTCTCTTAACAGAGATAAAATAAAGAAAAAGAGGATGCAATTTTCTTGCACACTCCTTTCTCAAACTTATATCTTAATACCAAACGCTGACGTCAACACGACCACGAATTCCTTTTAAGTATTCAGATGAGGTATATTGCCATCCTTTTTCACCTGAATAATGAGGATTTGTCCAATCAAGCGCATCCGTATAGGCTGCTACCCAGTTAACATGTTGCAAAATATCAGGATGATTCAAACGAGTTTGCAAAAGTTGACGGTAGCTATAAACTTTCACATTTTGATAACCAGCCTGTTTCATTGTTGCCATATACTTGTTGATAATCTTGACCCAGGTTCCAGTATCACTTGGAGCTCTCTTGGTCTTATTGCCATATTCCCAGTTCTCAACATCGTAGTAGATAGGGTAAGACAAGTTCATCTTGTATTTTTTCAAGAGTTCAATGGTTTGATTAGCATCATTCTCAGCATCGGTCTCATTTTCAGCATAAGTATAAAGGTAAACACCGTAAGGAATTCCAAGACGGTTTAACTCCTTAATATTATGAGCCAATTCCTTGTCCTCAGTTCCACTATAGCCCAAACGAACAATGACTCCATCAACGCCATTATCATCGATGACTTTTTTCCAATCACTGATCCGACCATTGTGCTCACTGACATCGATAACTTTTTTAACTTGATCAGTCCCAACTTGTTCTTCACGATGGTTAAAGAAATAACGTCTGCCATTTCGGTGAACCCAGCCAACATTCAAGTCTTTCTTTTCTTTTAACTCACCTGAGTCAGAAAAAATATAGCGAGCATCATCCATGACTAATTCGCCAGTAGCCATAGCACCACTTCCTGTCAAATAATAGTTACCCTGCCACTCATCTTTAGCCATGTAACCCCACTTCTTGAAATAGTACCACTTGCCGTCTACCTTTTGCCACTCTTGATTTGCATAAGAACCATCGGACTTGAGATAGAAATAAGACGAAAAGGCTGGATCATAGAGCCATTCATTTTGCATCATAGCACCTTGACCATTTAGGAAATAACTTCCTTGCCATTGACTTTTAGCTAAATAGCCCCATTTTTTAAAATAGTACCATTTACCTCCAACAGAATGCCATTCCTGGTTAGCATAAGAACCATCGGACTTCAGGTAAAACCAATTCTTATAGGCGTTATCATAAACCCATTCATTCTTAGCCATATAGCCACCTGATTTTAGGTAGTAATTGCCCTGCCACTCATTTTGAGCATAACGACCGTCTGACTTAATATAAAACCAAGCCTTATAGTAGTTATCAAAAATCCACTCACTCTTGGCTTTGGAACCATCAGCCTTTACATAATAATCCCCCTCCCAGTGGGCAGAAGCATTGATCTTTACTCCTGCGCTCGTTTGAGTTTTGTTAGAAGACTGATTTTGCTCTGAACTACTTGAAACTGTCGTTGCATCCTGCGAAGTTTTTGCTACTTCAGTTTCATTTGCAGCTACATGACTAACTGCCAAGCCTAGTAAAAAGATACTCGCTAATCCAATTTTTCCAATCTTTGTTTTCAATCTTTCCTCTCCTATAAAAAATGGAACAGACATCTGAATGCTGTTCCACCTAGCTTTTGCTACTGATTATTTTACAAAGTCAAGCAAAGTCAAGAAGCTTTCTGCTTCAAGTGACGCACCACCAACAAGGGCACCGTCAACGTCTGGGCAAGCCATGTATGAAGCAACGTTTTCAGGTTTAACAGAACCACCGTATTGAACACGAACTTTGTCTGCCACTTCTTGACCAAAGTCAGCAGCTACAACGTCACGAACAACTTTACACATTTTTTGTGCATCGTCTTGTGAAGCTGATTTACCAGTACCGATAGCCCAGATTGGCTCGTAAGCGATAACTGATGCAGCAACTTGTTCAGCTGTCAAACCAGCCAATGCAGCAGATACTTGAGCACCTACGAATTCAGCAGCTTTACCAGCTTCATAAGTTTCAAGTGATTCACCACAACAGATGATTGGAAGCATGCCGTTTGCAAAGATTGCTTTTGCTTTTTTGTTGATATCTTCGTCAGTTTCATGGAAGTAGTCACGGCGTTCTGAGTGACCGATAACAACGTAGTCAGTACCGATTTCTTTCAAAACTTGTGGGCTAGTTTCACCAGTGAAAGCACCTGAATTTTCAAAGTAGCAGTTTTGAGCAGCAACTTTAAGGTTTGAACCTTTTGCAGCAGCAAGAACAGTTGTCAAATCAAGAGCTGGAGCAGCGATACCTGCTTCAACAAGATCTGATGAAGGAAGTTTTGACGCAACTGCTTCAACGAATTCTTTAGCTTCTTCTGGATTTTTGTTCATTTTCCAGTTACCAGCGATAAATGGTTTACGTGACATTTCACATACCTCTTTTTTCAATTTATTTTCTATTTATTTTATCACAATTAGACACAGCTTGCAAATCTTACTCGGATTTCAAGCCTGCTTACACGGATTAATCCTTCCAGAGATCCATGGCATTTCTGAAATCTGCCGATACCTGTGTCATCTGAGGATTGCTTGCTTCTCTTTCTGCCCGCTTAGCCTCAATTTGAGCCACACTCTTGATTCCTTCATGGCGCCAATTTCTCAAAATCGCCTGAATGTACTTCCAGTTTGGTTTTCCATTCAAAACAGCTTCACGAAGAGCTTCCTTAATCAAGTCAGCACTGGTCCCATCTTCTTTTAGGGTCTTGGTCAAATCCTCAATTTCAAAAGGCGTCAACAAACGTCCCAACTCCTGTTGAAAGGTTTCTACCAAATCCTTGAGCTGGTTTTGAGGTGTCAACTGGTCTGAACTCGAAGTAGGAGCTCCAAGCAAGTTATCTAAACGTTCCAAAGCCAAACTAGCATCAAAGAGCAATTCAATTTCGCCATTTAATTCGATAGTACGATACTGGAGCAGTCCCCTCTCTGTCAAGTTGGAAATGGACTGGTTGACATCCGAAATTTCCTTGCCAATCCTTTCAGCAATCTGACTTGGCGACATTTCTTCCAAACCTGTCGTATTTTGCAAATAGAAAAATTGCCAGACTAAAAAATCATCGCTTGAAGGAAAGAGTTCCTTAAAATGCAAGAGCAGGGCACTCGGTAAAACCAAGTTCCCTGATTTAAAAGCGTCTAAATATGTCATAATTCCTCTTATAAATACCCATATGCAGATGCATCATCTTCTATCTTTCTCCAGTCAAAAGGCGTCTCCTGATAGACAGCATAGTTTACCCAGTTACTGAAAAAGAGGGCTGCTGATGAAGACCAACAAAGACAAGGTGTCTGGTTGACATCATCATCCTTAAAGTAATTTTCTGGAATATGAGGATCCAAACCTGCATTACGATCTCGGAAATACTCTTTTGCCAGGGTATCACGATCATACTCCAAATGCCCAAAACTATAAATTTCTCGTAAATCCCGACTGGCCAAAATCGAAACCCCAACCTGAGGTCCTTCTGATAAAATTTCGAGATTGGTCTTATTCAGAATCTCTTCCTTAGAAATCTCCGTATGCCGAGAATGAGGAGCTACGTAGCTATCGTCAAAGCCTCTAAAGAGAAGGTGACCCTCTTTTAGGGTGTCCTGAGGATAGATACCCGATAACTTACTGTCCATCTGGTATTTTTCCACTCCATAACGCAGATAAAGACCAGCCTGAGCCCCCCAACAGATATGAAGGGTCGAATAGACATGGGTCTTGGACCACTCGATTACCTGACTGAATTCCTCCCAATAGTCCACTTCCTCAAATGGTAAATGCTCAACTGGAGCACCCGTGATAATCATGCCATCAAAATACTCATCCTTAACCTCTGGAAAAGTTTTATAGAAGGTCTCCATGTGCTCTGAACGAGTTGTTTTAGAACGATGGCTCTCCATATAGAGAAAATCTATATCCAGTTGCAGGGGTGTATTAGCCAAATGGCGTAACAACTGGGTCTCTGTGACCATTTTTTGTGGCATGAGATTTAAAATTAAAATCTTCAAAGGGCGGATATCTTGGTGGGCAGCACGTTGATCATCCATGACAAAGATGTTCTCTGTCCGTAAAATCTCAACAGCTGGTAATTTTTTATCAATTCGAATCGGCATAACCCTCTCCTAACTGTATTCTTTCAGGAATAATTGCATATGTTTGAAACTCTTCGAAAATCTCTTCAAACCGCGTCAACGTTGCCTTGCCGTAGATATGTTACTGACTTCGTCAGTTCTATCCACAACCTCAAAACAGTGTTTTGAGCTGACTTCGTCAGTCTTATCTACAACCTCAAAGCAGTGCTTTGAGCAACCTGCGGCTAGTTTCCTAGTTTGCTCTTTGATTTTCATTGAGTATGAAACTAAATCTCAAACACTTAGTCCTTTTATTATACTGCAAGAAGATATAGTTTTCAATTATAGTTTTTCTCTAACTAGCTATAGTCTATTTTTATATCCTAATGTAGAGAAAACAGCCCTAGGGACTGTTTTTCATTAATAATGCATAAGAACCTTGTAATCGTAGTCACCGATTTTTTCACGACCGTTCAATTCATCCAATTCAACAAGGAAGGCACAACCTGCTACAACACCACCAAGTTTTTCAATCATCTCGATAGTTGCCTTAACAGTTCCACCTGTTGCCAAGAGGTCATCTACGATAAGAACACGTTGACCTGGCTTAATAGCGTCAGCATGCATAGTCAAGGTATCAACACCGTACTCTTTTTCATAGTCAGCAGAAATAACTTCACGTGGCAATTTACCTGGTTTACGAACAGGTGCAAAACCAATTCCCAACTCAAAGGCAACTGGACAGCCCACGATAAATCCACGAGCCTCAGGACCTACAATCATGTCAATTTTCTTGTCAGTCGCATACTGAACGATTTCACGAACAGCGTAGCTATAAGCATTCCCATCAGCCATCAAAGGACTGATATCACGGAAGGTAATCCCTTCCTTTGGATAATTTTCAATTGTTGCAATGTAATCTTTTAAATTCATCTTTTTCTTTCTTTCAAAGTTTTTTACTCTCTATTATAGCATATTTTTTAAGAAAGAAAAAAGGAAAAGTTAACATCAATAATTATCTAACGATTTGACGATTTATGACTAGCCATAGCAATAAAGCCCAAGTTCTTTTTATTCTTATCAAACATTTTATACATAGTTAAAAACTGCTTTCTATTCTCCTTTTTACAAGCATTTACACAAATTTTCAAGGTTCCTAGCCAACCTTCGTCATAAATCATACCCGATAATTTCATTAATGTCATTTCACCAGTCAATACTTTCACATCACAATAACCTGATTCTATCATCAGCTCTTCCCAACCATCTTGAGTTAAAGGACCTACATTCACATGAATTGCTTGCGACAATTCCTGTCTGACAGACTCTTTAGCTTCCTTAAGAAGCACATCATGTGTCAAGAGAAGACCCTCAGGTTTTAAAACCCTTAAATATTCCATTACACATTTTTTCTTAGCTTGATCGGCTTGCATAGTCAGCATAGCTTCATTTATAACAATATCAAAACTAGCATCTTCATAAGGAAGTTTCATTGCATTAGCTCTTTCAAAACTGATTAAATGAGCAACACCTGCCGTTTCAGCAGATTTTTTAGCCACTTCTAAAGCTTGAGCATCCATATCAACAGCAGTTATCTTACAACCAAAACGCTGTGCCAACTCAATTGCTGTAGTTCCCCTATTGCACGCAACTTCTAGTATTCTCTTTTCTTTTGAAAATCCTCCTTCCTCAATTAACCAATCTGTAGCACGTTTTCCACCTGGACGTAAGCGTTTTTTCCCTAATTTTGCTAAAAACTTATGACCTGCTTCTGACATTTGAACACCTCTGTTTTTTCTTCATTATAACATAAAATGATATTATCTGACAATTCTAATCTATTATTTGATAAACTAGAATCAAAAGCATACAAACCACCATGACTATAGCATAAATCTATTAATCAACTCTCTAGTTCGAATTCAACTCCTTCCATCATTTACACATTCAGGTTACGACTATTTTTGTACTTTGGAATTGCTCTCTTCTTCATCCGCTCTACGAACCTCCACCTTTCTGTTCGTAGAGCCACGATTTCGCTATCCCTTCCTCTCCCAGCTACCTCACGATAGTCAGGCTTGGGAATCGCTATTGGGTTCACCGGTAGCAGGTGCCTACCGAGGACTTACACCTCAGATGTACGACATGCCCGTCGTACGCCAAAAAAACGAGCACTTTCGTACTCGTTCTCTCTGTATAAACTACTGATTAAAGTGAGTTTACGTCAACTTTGATACCAACACCTTGAGTAGTTGTGATCGTCAAGTTTGTTACGTAAGTTCCTTTAGCTGTAGCTGGTTTTGCTTTTTGAATTGTTTCGTTGAAAGCTTTGAAGTTTTCAACCAATTTTTCAGCTTCAAATGATACTTTACCGATGATTGCTTGAACGTTACCTGCACGGTCAGCACGGTAAGTGATTTTACCACCTTTAGACTCTTCAACTGCTTTAGCAACATCCATTGTTACAGTACCAGTTTTAGGGTTTGGCATCAAGTTACGTGGTCCAAGGACACGTCCAAGACGTCCAACAAGAGCCATCATGTCAGGTGTAGCGATAACTACGTCGAAGTCCAACCAACCGTCGTTGATTTTAGCAACAAGGTCATCTTCACCAACAAAGTCTGCACCAGCAGCTTTTGCTTCTTCAGCTTTTGCACCGCGTGCGAAAACAAGAACGCGTGAAGTTTTACCAGTACCGTTTGGCAATACCATTGCTCCACGGATTTGTTGGTCAGCTTTTTTAACGTCGATGTTCAAGTTGTAAGCAACTTCTACAGTTGCGTCAAATTTTGCAAAGTTAGTTTCTTTTGCAAGTGCTACAGCTTCTTCTACGCTGTATGCTTTTGTGCTGTCGATTTTCTCAAGAGCAGCACGAAGTTGTTTGCTTTTTTTAGCCATTTTCTATTCTCCTTGTAAGTGGTTCAATCGATTTTCATCTCCCACGTCACTCCTCGAAATGATGAAGTCTTGCGGGTTATCAGTCTATTATTTTTCTTTTCCTACGTCGTTAAATTCCCTTGCTGTACCCAAGTACAAGCATCAGTCACTTACCTAGTATGAAAAGCAACTAATAGACTGCTGTGAGATTTTCTACTGTGTTATTGATTAGTCAACAACAGTGAATCCCATAGAACGAGCAGTACCTTCGATCATACGCATTGCAGACTCTACGTTTGCTGCGTTCAAATCTGGCATCTTAGTTTCTGCAATTTCTTGTACTTGTGCACGAGTAACTGTAGCAACTTTAGTTTTGTTAGGTGTACCTGATCCTTTTTCAACACCTGCAGCTTTTTTCAAAAGAACAGCAGCTGGTGGTGTTTTAGTGATGAAAGTAAATGATTTATCTTCGTAAACTGAGATAACAACTGGAATGATCATACCAGCTTGGTCAGCTGTACGAGCGTTGAACTCTTTTGTGAATCCCATGATGTTGATACCAGCTTGACCAAGAGCAGGTCCAACCGGTGGAGCTGGTGTAGCTTTACCAGCAGGGATTTGCAATTTTACAAGTTTTTCGACTTTTTTAGCCATTTTTAAATCCTCCTTTGTGGTTTTGGCGGTAATTAAAGATTTTTACCTCCCACAAGTATGCTTTTCACATACCCATCTATTATACACTATTTATCTAGAATTGCAAGAGAAAAGTTTATTTTTTATACTCAATAAAAATCAAAGAGCAAACTAGGAAGCTAGCCGCAGGTTGCTCAAAACACTGTTTTGAGGTTGTAGATGGAACTGACGTAGTCAGTATCCTACACATACGGCAAGGCGACGCTGACGTGGTTTGAATTTGATTTTCGAAGAGTATTAATCGACATAATCTCCGCCTTCAAAGCCGTAATACTCTTCCAAACTGAGACCACTTGCAGCTATTTCTTTTGCTTCTTTTCCGACATAACGAAGGTGCCATTCTTCAGCCATATAGCCTGTTTCCTTTTCCTTGCCTTTGAGATAACGAACAACAAAACCATAATCAGCCGCATGGTCCAAGAGCCATTGGGCCGCTTTTTCTTCTGTCACCAAATCACCATTTGTCCCAATCACATCAAAAGCCAAGCCTGTCTGGTGCTCGCTATAGCCAGGACGGGCAGAATAACGGTCGGCAGCTTCTTTCCCATCTTGATTGACATAATCTTGATAGAGCTTAGTCTGAGTTTCATAACTTCTAAAGCCACTGTAATGGTCGCTAATGGGGAAACCTGCCTCTTGCATAGCTTTGATGAGTTTGACCAACTCTGCCTTGGCTGTTGGATTTTCCCCTGGATTATAGTCTTTAGACAATGGATAGTGTTTGTTGGCTACGATGATTTCATCGTATTTCCCTTGGATGCTGTAGTAGTCTCCTTTGTTAACCACTTCTGCTTTTTTCTGGGCAGCTCCTTGAGGCTTACTTCCGACTGTTCCATCAGCTTTGGCTGTTTGTTCTGTTTTAGCTACTCCATTTTCATTTTTTGCTTTTTCTTGTGAACAAGCTGCCAGACTCAAGGCTAGCAAGGCTGTCAAAACAAGATATCTTTTTTTCATTTTTACTCCTTTATTTCTAATAGTTTATCTACTTCTGACGATAAACATTCGACTAATCTTTTAATCTCATCCGGTTTTGCTTGGCAGATTGCTGCTGTCATTTCTTCAAAGGGAACCCACCAGACTGGACCACGTCCCTTGAGACCGTGACCCTTCATATCACCTGTCCGTCGTGGAAACAGATGCCAATGAAGATGGGCATCGCCATTTCCTAGCAGTTCGATATTCATTTTCTCAGCAGCAAAGGCCTTGGCAACTGCCTCTTGGACTAGACTCATTTCTTCTAGAAAATGGACTCTCATTTCCTTTTCTAAATGGTGCAATTCCGTGACATGTTCCTTGGCTAGAAAGAGGCTATAGCCTGCAAAATACTGGTGGTCTCCAACCACAAGATAGCCTGTTTCCAACTCTTTGACAAAATAGGGATTTTCTCCCTTCTTGATGAGCTCAATTCTCTGGCAAATCAAACACATATTAGTCTACCAATGCGCTCTTAAGGTAAGCATCAACCATACGCTCCGTTGCAACCACCGAGTCAATATGAGTGCGCTCATATGAGTGGCTAGACTCGATACCAGCACCAAGCAGAGCGTGTTTAACCTCAGCCCCTGCAGACATGGCCGCTGAAGCGTCCGATCCATAAAATGGATAGATATCCAACTTAAATGGAATATCTTGCTCTTTAGCCAAGGCAACTAAGTGTTGACGGAAGTCATAGTGATAAGGGCCTGAAGCATCCTTGACACAGATAGATACTGTGTACTCATCTGTCTGCTGGTCATCACCCATGGCTCCCATGTCCACAGCCAGATATTCTACTACCTGAGCAGGGATATTAGAGTTGGCACCGTGCCCCACTTCTTCAAAGACTGAAAAAGCAAAATGGGTTGTTACGGGCAATTCAATCTTCTCTTCCTTATAAATACGAAGCAGGTTAAGCAAAATCGCTGCACTGACCTTATCGTCCAAATGACGAGACTTGATAAAGCCTGTCTCTGTCACGACAGTTCGGGGATCAAAGCTGATAAAATCACCGACCTCAATCCCCAAGGCACGAGTTTCTTTTTCATTGGTTACTTTTGCATCCAAACGCACTTCCATATTGTCCTGCGTGCGTTCTGCAGTTCCTGCATCCTTATAGACATGGCAAGAAGTTTGGTGGATAAGGATGGTTCCAGATACCTTTTGACCTGTGCTAGCCACATGAACGGTACAGTTTTCTCCTTCAATCATATTCCAAGGAAAACCACCGATACGGTCCATTTTGAGACGACCGTCTGGTTTGACAGCACGGACAATAGCACCCAGCGTATCTACATGGGCAGTCACATAGCGGTGTTGTTCATCTTTTTGACCTTTAATGGTCACATTGACACCGCCCTTGGCTGTGCGAACTGGCTGATAACCAAAATCTTCTAAAGTCTTGACTAAATAGTCCGAAATCTCACGAGTGAAGCCTGTTGGCGATGCGATGGCTGTTAGTTCTTTGATATATTCTACTGTTTGATTCATTTCTTCACCTCTTTTGCTACCTATTATAACACATTTATCATCGGATAAAAAAAGAAAATCACTCCTGTAGACTTGGCTACAAAAGTGATTTTAATGATTATTCCATTTCAAAAACATCGCTTTCTTGCTTGTTTGGTAGAACCAATGAGAGCAAGATTCCGACAACGGCTGGTACCAACCATGGGAGAGATGCCTTGGCAAAAGGAAGAGCCTTGACAAGGTTTGCAAGAAACTCAACCTTAAACGAGCTTCCTAGTACGCTTGCAATGGCAATAGCTGTAACCACAGCAATTGTCAACTGCATACCTGGTTTTGAAAGGGAAACAAATTTGTTGACAATGACAATCATAACGATGGCAATGGTGATTGGGTACAAGATAACCAGTACAGGGATTGAGTACTTGATAATCGCATCAAGACCCAAATTGGCAATGGCAAATCCAATCAAGGTAAAGGCTGTCGCATAAACCTTGTAGCTGATTTGTGGGAAGCGTTCATTAAAGAACTCAGCTGTAGACACAATCAAACCAACAGTCGTTGTGAAGCAGGTTACAGTAACCATAGCTGCAAGGAAGAGTTGGGCTGTTGAGCCAAAGATTTCTTGAGTAGCTTGTGACAAGATGTAAACACCTGGTGTTCCACCCTTCATCGCTTCAGCTGGTACCGGGAAATGATTTCCAAGGAAACCTAAACCGATATAAAGAGCACTGAAGGCAAGGGCAACAACGATACCAACAACCCAGATAGTTGAAATGTATTCTTTCTTACTTGAAAATCCAAGTTGTTTCAAGGTTTGAACTGCGATTACACTGAAGGCAACTGAGGCAAGGGCGTCCAAGGTATTGTAACCTTCTAGGAAACCTGTACCAAAGGCAGAAGCTTGATAAGCAGCTGAAGCAGCTTGAGGACTTGTTCCACCGTATTTGAAAGCTCCCAGAACAACCAAGATAACAATCAAAATCGCAAAGACTGGCGTTAAAATACGGCCGATGCGGTCTAAGATTTTTGATGGATTAAGCGAAATTAAATAGGCTGCCGCAAAGTAAAGAAGAGTGAAGACAATCAAACCAAGACCTTTATTGGCATCCGACAAAAGAGGGCTAATCCCTACTTCGTAAGCTGTTGTAGCTGTACGTGGGATGGCAAAGAATGGGCCAATTGACAAGTAAAGAACTGAGAGGTAAAGAGTCGCAAACCAAGGCGCTATCTTTGTTGAAATCTCGTAGATATATCCTTTAGGATTGAGCGTTCCAATAATAAGAGTCAAGACGGCGATACCGACACCTGAAAAGACAAAACCTGCGATGGCAGGAAGAAAATGTTCTCCAGATAGAGCACCTAGAGAAGGCGGAAAAATCAAGTTCCCCGCACCAAAAAATATTCCAAACAGGAGCAAACCTGTTAGGGCACCTTTTTTAGCCATGAAAATCTCCTTCATATTTATAAAATACTGACCTAGTATATCATGAATAAGAGTATGAAAAAAGTATCACGAAGTAAATATTGAATGTTTTCAAGATTCTCAAAAATTAGAATTGTCTAAAAACAAAATCCCCTACCCAGTCCAAACCAAGTAGGAGAAATGCAAATTTTTAAAGTTCTTCAAAGGCAGTCATACCACCTTGAACATTGATAACTTCATAACCTTGTTCAGCTAAAAATTGACAAGCACGCGCCGATCTCACTCCAGATTTGCAAATAACATAATGCAACTGGTCCTTGTCCAACTGATCAAAAGTATCAGACAATTGACTAAGCGGTAGGTTGTGGGCACCTTCTAAATGAAGTGTTTCAAACTCATCCACTTCTCGCACGTCCACTAGAGAAAGTTGGTCGTTTTGATAAAGCTGGTAAAATGCGTCAAAGGTAATTTCTTTCATTCTTTTTCTCCTAATACTCTTCGAAAATCTCTTCAAACCACGTCAGCGTCGCCTTACCGTAGGTATGGTTACTGACTTCGTCAGTTCTATCCACAACCTCAAAACAGTGTTTTGAGCTGACTTCGTCAGTTTTATCTGCAACCTCAAAGCTGTACTTTGAGCAGCCTGCGGCTAGCTTCCTAGTTTGCTCTTTGATTTTCATTGACTATAAAATGGTTTTAATTCTTTTTTTCAAGTCTGGCACCACTTCTGACTCAAACCAAGGATTTTTGACCATCCAGATTTGATTTCGTGGTGAAGGGTGAACTAGTGGAAAATAGTCTGGCAAGTAGTTCTGGTAATGTTTTACCCGTTCTGTTACCTTGCCACTGACTTTCTCCTGTAAATAGTAGGCTTGGGCATATTGGCCAATCAAGAGGGTCAACTGAATATCTGGTAATTCTTGCAAGAGCTGCGGATGCCATTTTTCAGCAAAGCCAGTTCTCGGTGGCAGATCACCTGACTTGCCATGTCCTGGAAAGTAGAAATCCATAGGCAAGACAGCAAAATAGCCTGAATTGTAAAAGGTATCTTCATCCACACCTAGCCAGTCGCGCAAGCGGTTACCACTTTTGTCCTTCCAGTAAAGGCCTGCTTCTTGGGTTTTAAGACCAGGCGCTTGACCGATGATATTGATGCGAGCAGTCTTTGGCGCTGCAAAGAGAGGCTCGATGCCACGCTCTGTATAGGTGGCATTCTGCGGATCCGCCATGATAGCCTGCTTGATTCTTTCGATTTGGGACATCTACTTTTCCTCCAAAAAGAAGTCTAAGCATACAATCTCAGACTTCTATCGTTTTATTTGATCAATTCGTAAATAGCTTCGGCATAGATTGCTGCAGCTCGGAAGAGATCGTCCAAGGCGATAAATTCATTAGCTTGGTGCATAGTGTCAATTGAGTCTGGGAACATGGCACCGTAGGCAACTCCGCGTTCTAGCAAGCGACCAAAGGTTCCACCACCGATGACTTGTTCATGACCTTGTAGTCCTGTTTGTTTTTCATAGACATTCAACAAAGTTTGCACAAGTGGATCTTCCATTGGCACATAGTGAGGCGTGTGACCGTGTTCAGAAAGGCTAACAGAAGCAACTGGCAAGTTTTCAAGGATTGACTTGATCTGCTCTGGACTTGTTCCTTTTGGATAGCGGATATTAAGGGCAATGGTATTGTCAGCGCTTGTTTCATCGAAGCGGAAGACACCGGCATTCATAGAAAGGGTACCCATCTTTTCATCCACATGAGCAATCTTGAGATTTTCACCCTCATGGTCGTTCAAGAGAATCTTGCCAGCGATATCTAGGTAGTCTTTTGCAGGTCCTGTAAAGTTAAACTGGCTGAGGAAGAGGGCAAGGTAAGTCGCACCATTGACACCTGAAGCAGGCATAGCACCGTGGGCTGATTTACCAATGATCGTCACCTTGTATTGGCCGTTTTCTTCTTGGAGTTCTCCTCTAAGTTTGTGTTCTGCAACAAAGGCATCTAGTTTAGCTTGCAAGTCAGCCAAATTACCTGAAATAACTGCTGTTGCTGATTCTGGTACCATGTTTTCACGCAAACCACCTGTGAAGCTGTGAAGACGGGCAGCGCCTGTATTTTTACCTACAAAATGAAGATATTCTGTGATGTTTCCTTTTTCACCGTTGATGATAGGGAACTCAGCATCTGGGGAGAAACCGAAGTCTGGTTTTGCAAGTCCTACATGTTCAAAATAGTAATCCATGTCTGCCCAGCCTGATTCTTCATCAGTTCCGACAATAAAGCGAACTTTCTTAGAAGTTGGAAGGCCCAATTCTTTGATGATTTTCAAACCATAGTAACAAGCTGTTGTAGGACCCTTGTCATCTGAAGCACCACGCGCGTAGAGGCGACCATCTTTGATAGTTGGTGTGTAAGGGTCTGTGTCCCAACCACTACCAGCTGGCACCACATCCATGTGGGCAAAGATTCCGAGAACTTCTTCTCCATCACCAAACTCAAAATGTCCTGCATAGTTATCGACATTCTTAGTTGGATAGCCATCACGGTCTGCGATTTCAAGAAATTTTTCCAAGGATTTTACTGGACCAGGTCCAAAGGGATGCTGGGCATCAGCCTTGCTATCATCACGTTCAGAGTTGATTTCCAAAAGGCTAAACAAGTCAGCCAAGAGGTCTTCTTTGCGTTTTTCTACTTCTGCTGTAAAATCAATTGCTGTCATATTATCTTCCTTCTATCTTTTCTCGATGATTTCATCTACTGGCAAGCGGTAGCTTGGTTCCAATTTTTCATCTGTGTAACCCACTGTAATCAAGAGTTCTGGACGGAAACGGTCTTCGATATCCAAAACTTCGTTGACTTTTGATTTGTCAAATCCAAGAATCATATTTGATCCAATTCCTTGGTCTGTAAGAGCGAGAATCAAGTTCATGGCAACCAAACCTGCATTGAGGGCCAGGTAGTCGCTGACTTGTTGTTCATTGTAGCGTGCAAATTCAGCTGGCAAATTTTTCATGAAGTATTGAAGTTGTTCTTCTGAGAAATTGTTAGCACCACCAACTCGGGCAATCTTACGAGCACGTTTGGCAAGGTCTGTATCCGTAAACAGGGCAATAGTTACAGGTGCTGATGATACCTGTTCAAAGTTGGAACCATAAGCTAATTTTGCCAGTTCAGCATTTTTCTCACGAACCACCACAAATTTCCAAGGCTGGCTATTGTGGGCGCTTGGTGCCAAGGTTGCGATTTCGATAGCCGTACGAACATCTTTAGGATCAACTGGCTTATCAGTGAAATGCTTGGTCGCATGACGTTTTTTATTTAATTCAAGAAATTTCATAATCGATTTCCTTTTCTAATTCTACTGCTTCCATTTTACCATATTTTGAAAGAGCTTGCAGGGATTTTTCATGATTAAGATTTTTTATCACGGCCATAAAAAATATATATTGGTTCATCAAGACAGTTTCTGATAAACTAACAAGTACTTTACATTTGAATGGAGATATTATGAAAAAATTTAGCCTATTATTAGCCATCCTACCATTTTTGGTTGCCTGTGGAAATCAAGCCACACCTAAAAAGACCAGCTCTCAAAAGACAATCGTCGTTGCTACAGCTGGCGATGTGCCACCATTTGACTACGAAGACAAGGGCAATCTAACAGGATTCGACATCGAAGTTCTAAAAGCAGTGGATGAAAAACTCAGCGACTATGAGATTCAATTCCAAAGAACTGCTTGGGAAAGTATCTTTCCAGGACTTGATTCTGGTCACTATCAGGCTGCAGCCAATAACTTGAGTTACACAAAAGAACGTGCTGAAAAATACCTCTACTCACTTCCAATTTCAAACAATCCCCTCGTCCTTGTCAGCAACAAGAAAAATCCTCTGACTTCACTTGACCAAATCGCTGGCAAAATAACACAAGAGGATACTGGAACTTCAAACGCTCAATTCATCAATAACTGGAACCAGAAACACACTGACAATCCCGCTACTATCGATTTTTCTGGAGAGGATATCGGTAAACGAATCCTAGACCTCTCTAACGGCGAATTTGATTTCCTCGTTTTTGACAAGGTATCCGTTCAAAAGATCATCAAGGATCGTGGCTTAGACCTCTCAGTCGTTGATTTACCTTCTGCCGATAGCCCCAACAACTATATCGTTTTCTCAAGCGACCAAAAGGAGTTTAAAGAGAAATTTGATAAAGCGCTCAAAGAACTCTATCAAGATGGAACCCTTGAAAAACTTAGCAATACCTATCTAGGTGGTTCTTATCTTCCAGATCAATCTCAGTTACAGTAAGATATACTAAAAGCGATTGGACCAGCCAATCGCTTTTTTAGTTTGCATTGGTTATTTTAGGAAACTCTTACAAAAAATCAAAAAATTTCTTCACATCTTCTACATACCCATGCTTTTCAATTAAACTAGTTAAGAGTTCTAGATTGTGCCCCTGATAGTTATCGTCACGACGTAGCTCTTCATACATTTCGATAAAGGGAAGCCCCTTGGACTTGGCCAATTCTAACTCCGCTTCATAATCATAAGCGACTTTACGAAATAGGATATTTACCAATTCCCCATCTTCAACTTCTATCACGGCATACTGGGCACGGTGATTTTTTAACGCCTCCCAATTAAAATAAGGCATGCCAATCGACCCTGGATTGATGATTTGTTGCCCTTGACTGCCATAACGAAGTAACTGCTTGTGAACATGACCATAGACCGCCACGTCGGTTTCCGCATCTAGCAGCTGGTCAAATTTTTCTGTATCATTCTCAACTAGCAAGTCACCACCATAGTTCTTATTTGGCAAATTATGAGAGATAGAAAAGCGCAATCCCTCAACTTCTTTCTTTTCCAGCAAAGGCAAGCTTCGTAGCCAGACAATCGTTGCAGGATCCATTCGCTCCATCAAAAACTGGGTCAATCGCATGAGCTGGACTTCCTGTGGGTCTTCTAAGCCATATTGCCCATCTAAAGCCTCAAGGACACAATCATCCCAATTGCCTCGAACATTTGCCGTGATAGGAAGATCCTTTAGCAGGGCTACCAAGTCATTTGCACCTGGACCAGGAAGAAAAATATCTCCCAGAAGCCAGTATTCACTGACTCCTTGATTTTTAGCATCTGCAATCACTGCTTCTAAAGCCGTCGCATTGCCATGAATATCTGATAAAATTGCGATTTTATGGTTCATGATGGTTTCCTTCCGTTTGGTAATCTACTCTTTCTTCCGCCACTTGAGCTAATTCCACTTCTTCCTGCGAGTTCAACTTTCTTTGCACAGCTTCTGCGACAAGTATTGGTACTCCAACTTCGACAATCTCATCCACACTGGCTTCCTTGATTTTGGTCAGAGACTTGAAATGCTTCATGAGATTCTGCTTGCGTTTAGGCCCCAGACCTTCAATTCCATCCAATTGTGATGAAAAGGAATTTTTGGAGCGTAGTTGACGGTGGAAGGTAATGGCAAAGCGGTGCACCTCATCTTGGATGCGTTGAAGGAGGAAAAATTCCTGAGAATTGCGAGACAACTCTACCACCTCAAGTGGATCACCGAAGAGCAATTCATGGGTTTGGTGCTTATCATTCTTTTGCAAACCTGCAATTGGAATATCCAAGCCCAGCTCCTCTTGAATGACCTGCTTAGCAATATTGACCTGACCTTGCCCCCCATCAATCACAATCAAATCTGGCGGAGTCAAAGCCTCACGTTGTACTCGGCCATAACGTCTGCGGATAACCTCACGCATACTAGCATAGTCATCTGGACCGACAACCGTTTTTATCTTGTACTTACGATAATCTTTCTTACTCGGTTTGCCATTGACAAAGACCACCATTGCTGAAACAGGACTAGTTCCCATGATGTTAGAGTTATCGAAGGACTCGATACGAACTGGGGTTGGGATTTGGAGTAAGCGTCCTAGATTTTCAATAGCCCCTTGGGTCTTTTCGACAGATTTCTCTAGCAGGTTGAATTTCTGCTCTAGGCTGACTCGAGCATTCTTTATAGCCAAATTGACCAGTTGCTTTTTCTCTCCACGCTGGGGTTTGAGAATCTTGGAATCCACCAAGGCTTTAACGGCTTCTTCGTCAATATCCTGCGGAATCAGTACCTCATTGGGAACCAGGTGAGATTTTTCTTGATAGAACTGTCCCACATAGGTCAAGAAATCTTCGTCTGGATCATTGTAATAGGGGAAAAGATTGACATCGCGCTCAATAAGCTTGCCTTGGCGGACAAAGAAAACCTGCACACACATCCAGCCCTTGTCCACATAGTATCCAAAGACATCACGGTTTTGGAGATCCTTAGCCATGACCCGTTGCTTGGTTCGAAGCGTTCCAATGGCCTGAATCAGGTCACGGTATTCCGCTGCACGTTCAAACTCCATACTTTGTGCTGCGGATGCCATCTTGCCCTTGAGGTCATCGATGATTTTGTCATCCTGTCCTTTTAAGAAGTCAGAAACCTCCTGAGCCATAGACTTGAAGTAGGCCTCATCCTTCTTACAGATAGTGTGGGCCATACATTGACCGATATGGTAGTAAAAACAAACCTTAGACGGTGGATTAGTACACTTTCTAAAAGGGAAAATTCGATCCAGTAATCGCTTGATTTCATTGGCTGCCCCCACATCGGGGTAAGGTCCAAAATAAAGACCTCCATCCTTTTTGACCTGTCGGGTGATAATCAAACGAGGATAGCGTTCATTAGTGATTTTGATGAAGGGATAGGACTTATCATCCTTGAGCATGATATTGTACTTGGGCTTGTTTTCCTTAATCAGGTTGATTTCTAGGAGAAGTGCCTCAATATTGGACTCCGTAACGATAAATTCAAAATCTACAATTTCAGACACCAAGGCCTCTGTTTTGGTATCATGACTTCCACGGAAATAAGACCGCACGCGGTTACGCAGGTTTTTAGCCTTTCCTACATAGATAATGGTGCCGTTTTTATCCTTGTGAATGTAACAACCAGGGCTGGTCGGCAAGAGCTCTAGTTTTGATTTAATCAAGTTGTTCATAATTCCATTATAGCAAAAAAGTAGGGAAAGATAGTCCCCTACTCATTGGTCTCATATAATTTTCGAAGTCTTTCAACATCCTCTTCCTGAATACCATAAAAGGAACCCGCAGGTTGCATGACAGACTTTTCATCTGTATGGTCCAAGCCAATCGCATGCCCCAACTCATGTTCTGCCGTATGGACAATGCGCTCATAGGAATATCCATAGTTTGGATTGGACAAATAATAATGATTCAGGCGCACCGTTACAGACAAGAATTGACCCGTTAAGAGATTGGTCTGACTTTCCGCCTCTCCTGCCACAGGAGTACCTCCGTCATTCATCTCCGTAGCCAAGATATCTGCCTTGCTGGACTCAGTCACAAGTTCAAAATGAAAGGCACCAGTTTGATTCCAGTTCTGAATTGCTTCTAAATATGCCTCTTGAAAGCGTGAATCCATCTGCGGATCCAAGTAAATACGAGCAGAAGCCTGTGGCCATCTTCCTTCAGAATGCTGGTGGCTATCTGTCTGGTTCAACTTAGGCAGTTGCCCTGTTCTTTCCCATTGGTCGATACTTTGTTGACCAATTTTTACTGACCGTTCTGCTTGCTTCAGCGCCCCTTGAAAATCCCCGTTCAGATACCAGAGAAATCCAAAAGCAAGAGTACATAAAAGCAAAACAATCCAAACCAGACGCCAAAACAAACGCCAAATAAAATAAAAGAAAGCCCCTATCAAACGAAAAAGCCAACGCATATCTCTCCACCTTTCTAGCAAATAAAGTCTATTTTACTAAAACAAGCTGAAAGAAAGCTAAATACTGGCTTTTTCATCTTAACGTCCTAATATTTTTTTGAATAACTGAATAGCTTTGTATTTTAAAGGCGATGGATGATAACGGAAAGTACCTGCTTTACGTACAATATAGCCATTAAAATTTTGTTTAAAACGCAAAACACCATCACTACCATCAAAAATCCCCTGAATGCCTAGGAAGTTGTATTTAGGTATTCCACGTTTTATACTTTCCAACATAACATATTTTTGAAGCAGTGCAGGGGCATAGAACTTATTAAACTCAGTGTAAGAACCACTAAAGAGATAAGTCGTTTCCTGAGGCATATAAACAAATAAACTCCCAGCTAAAACAATATCTTCTTCTCCATATTTTTCAATCAAGTCTCTCGCTTCTGCTTTTCTAACTTCAAACGTTTCAAATTGACTAGAATATTCTCTCAGTTGATTTTGTTTTTTCTCAGAATGAGGATTTTTACTCAAATCAAGTCGCAACTTGTCCAGGATTTCTTCTAGTTTACTTTGCTCACCTTGTAATTTGTTCATATATTCCGAAAAATTCAAGGTTGCTATGAGAAACTCAGCTTGTTCTCCAAATGAATCATAAAAGTGCTCATAATATTCTAAACTTTTATCACTGTATTCTCTACGTTCAGAGGTTTCTTTTGTTATATTCTTAAAAATCGATAGTTCTTCACGTTGTAACTTTTTCAACCGAATGCCAAACGTTTCAGCCTTTTTCACCAAGGGTTTACCCTTTTTGCTAAAACTTTTAAGCAAATTCTTTTCAGTTAATTCAGTCAAATCTTTATAGTATAACCAATCTGGTTCTCCACCTGGATAACCTCTTGTCAATCCATCAAATTGATAACCTAAATCAGTCAAACCTTGAATAATACTTTTTTTCTCAGCATCTATCGGATTACCTTGGCTATCAAAAGTTTGATAAGTTTCATAAGGTTTTACAAGCAACTCTAATACACCATTTTGCTTGGCATATTCTTTTAACTCCGCATAAAAAACTGGAAGAGCATCTTGTTGGGTATAAATCGGCCCCGAATTGAGCTCCATATGCAGACCACCCAGCATGGGCAAGCTATAAACCAGAGCTGCAACTTGAATTTCTTCTGCTTGTTTCAAAGCAAGATAAACAATTCGAGCTCCTCTTTTTTCTAACAAGTCCCCCATCTGGACCGATTGCATAAAGGAACGAGAAGAAACCTGACCAGAATAAGCTTGAAACTCTTCTTTCGTGAGTGTAATTAGTGCCATATACTTACTTTCTATGTTTTTTTCTTAATGTTTTACGGAAATCAAGAGCAAGTCTTAACAGAGGATAAAGAGGATGGGTAGGCATTGTAAATTCTCCCAAATATTCTTCAATCGTTGGATTAAATTTTTCCTTAAAATGATAAAGTCCACCATTTAGAGAGTTTTCAACACCACCTAAATTTTGCCACAACATACCTCGCTCAAAGGCATAGCGAGCCGTTTCATACCAAGTTAAAATTGGTGCATTGTAACGTTTAAAATCATCATCCATACCAGCATATAGATTGACAGAGGTAGTACCAAATTCCAAACTCAAAGTAGCCGCTAACGGAATGTTTGATTTTCCCATATTCATATATCCCTGCAAGAAATCTATTTCCTCTTCTAAACGTTCTTTTTCTTTTATATTTTCCTGAATTTTTGAAGGTTTGGTTGCATCATTAAATTTTTCTGCAACTACTCTATTTTTTTCTAACTGTTCTTCTAATTCTCTTAAACGCTTAGAAACATCCAAACTCGTTAGCGTGATATAGGAATCTTCTTTGAAGTTATCTAATAATTTTTTATAATAGGCTTCGTTTCTTAAATGAATCTCTTTGCGCTTCTCAGTTTTTTTCATCAACTCCGAAAATGAATCTAATAGTTCCAGTCCACCATATTGAATTTCAAGCCCTTTGTTTCGTGCTGTTCGGATAGCTTGCCTCGTTGATTTAGAAAGTTTATCTTCTTCAAAATTTTCCTTATATATTTTCGCCTGAATACGAGGCTGAATGGTGTCATCCATCTCGATTGTCTGCCCAGACCATTCCACTCCTAATTGCCCTAAAATATCAACAATAGCAAGACTTTCAGGATATTCTCTTTTATCTTGATTGACCAAATGTTGAGATAGACAAATGCTTGGATCGAAAGTCACAAAAACCGCTCTCTTACTGCGAGCATAAGACTTAATAGACTGCAGGACAAACTTTAAAAGTTCTGTATCCCTGTAATCCAATATAGGACCTCTTGGAATATAAAACATTTTATACCCCAAAGGCAGAGATTTTATGAGAATACTAGCCACAGCCAGTAAGTTCTCCCCTTCATAGACACCAAGCCTCTCATGATTCCAATCAGATTTCACTTTTTCCCAAGCACTGCTTTGTAATACATTAGCTAATTCATGTTCTTTGACAAACTGATCATATTCTAATGTGGGAATGCCAATTTGATAACGGTACATTTCCTACTCTCTTTCCTCCAGTATTTTATTACTATTCTACTACTTTCGTTTGAAAAGTCTAGTGAAAACAGACTTCCAGCATTGTTTTAAATCCAAGAATAACTATAAATAGTGGTTCATTTATAAAAAACTAAATCAATCTCTCTTCTAATTTGAAATCAATTGGTAGGGTTGCTAAAAAACGTTCCAATTGTTTTTCCCAGTAGTACCACTCGTGGGTTCCAGCGCTATGGCTATAGGTCACATCAAATCCCAGATTTTTGAGGTTTTTCACTGCGAGATTATTGGCTTCATACAAGAAATCCTGCTCACCACACCAAGCCCACAGCTTGGTCTTTTTATCCGATTTTTTAGCCAGACTTTCAAGCGAATAGGGACTAGTTGTCCAATCTTTAATCTCTCCAAAAACACCTCTCCAGTAAACTGGTGTCCCCAGATTTTGGCTTTCAGGAGAAAAATCTTGAAAACTAAGAGCGCCTGAAAAGCTAGCTGCACGAGAAAAACGATTTGTAGCAAGAGCCAGTTTAAAACAGCCGTAACCTCCCATAGAGAGACCAGCGATAAAGGTCTTTTCACGCTTGCTAGTCATATTAGGGAAGAAGCGTTTCAAAACCTGTGGCAATTCCTCTGCTAGAGCTGTGTAATAGTCAAAACCATACTGGGTATCAGTGTACCAACCGTTGCTGGTATTGGGCATGACGACTATGAGATTAGTCCCCCGAAGCAAGCGTTCTACATTGGTCCGCTTGAGCCAACTATTATGATTACCAGACATCCCGTGCAAGAGGTACAAGACGGGAACATCTTTACACTCTGGTTCTTCTACTCGATTGGCATCAGGATAGAGGACATTCACTCCCCACTCCATATCCAAAACTTGTGAGTAATACTCGATTTTCATTACTGCCATGATTTGCTCCTTCTATTTTCCGATAAGAAAAAGCCAAAACTCGGCTTTCTCTCTGTTTATTTCAAAGATTATTTCGCTTCCATCACCACTGGTAAAATAGCTGGACGACGTTTGGTTTGGTCAAAGAGATACTTGGTCAGATTATCACGAACCTTCCCTTTAAGATCTGCCCAGTCAAAGTCATCTCCTTGAAGATAGTCTTCTACCGTCTGGTTAATCAATTCTGAACTTTCACGGAGAATATCACGGCTCTTCTTGAGATAAACAAATCCGCGCGTATGAACACGAGCCTTGGCCACAATTTTCTTCTCACGACGATTAACGGTAATTGCTACGATGAAAATACCGTCCTCTGACAAGACCTTACGGTCACGAAGAACCACATTACCAACATCACCAATGGCATTTCCATCAATCAAGACATCGCCTGCCGAAACCGCTCCAGCTGGAACAAAGTCCCCATTCTCATAAGCCATGCTGGTTCCCTTTTTAGGGATAAAAATGCGTTCTGGCAACATCCCAACTGCCATAGCAGCCTTAGCATGGGCATCCAACTCACGGTATTCCCCTTGAATTGGGAAGAGATACTTGGGTTGCAAGAGATTAATCATCAACTGCAAATCACGCGCATTTCCATGACCTGACACACGCAAGCTTTGAGTGATCAGTTTGACAACCCCGCCAGCTTGGTAAATCATGTTTTCCACACGCGCCATGACTGCTTCTTTGGCGATAGACGGAGTGGTTACGATATAGACCAAGTCACCGTCCTTGATTTCCACATAACGGTGACGACCAATCGACATCTTGCGAAGACCGTTGATAGGCTCACCCATACGACCTGTCTCAAGGATAATCAACTCATGGTCCTCAAAACGAGACATATCTTTTGGCTTAATCAAAAGACTCTCGTTAGCTAGAGACAATTTCTTAAGGCGAATAGCAGTACGGACGATATTTTCAATATCGAATCCTGTCAAGACCACACGACGGCCTGTTGCATCCGCAGCGTCAAACACCTGCTGGATACGAGAGAGGTTGCTGGCTACTGCTGCAACAATGATACGACCATCCCAGTCCGAAATGGTTTGAGTGATCTCGTCCCCAACTTCACTTTCGCTAGCCACTTGGACATTGCTATCTGCATTGGCTGAATCGCTAAGAAGAGCTAGAACTCCATCACGACCGATTTCTGCCAAGCGAGCGAAGTCTGTCGCATAAGATTCACTAGCTGTCTGGTCAAATTTGAAGTCACCTGTATAAACGATACTACCTTCAGCTGTCTTCAAGACCACACCCAGACTTTCTGGAATAGAGTGGGTCGTACGGAAGAAGGACACCACAGTTCCTCCAAAATCAATCTCCGAATCCTCATCGATGACATGAAAATCATTAAATTTCTTAACTGTGTCATTTCCCTTGACAAAGAGTTTTGCCAACTCAATGGTCAGCTCAGACCCAAATACAGGTACCTTGGCTTCAGCCAAGAGATAAGGCAGAGCACCAATAGCATCCGCATGTCCGTGGGTCAAGAAGACCCCAGCGATACGATCGCTATTTTCAAAAAGGTAGTCCATATTGGGAATGACCACATCCACCCCTAGTTGTTCATTTTCAGGATATTTCAGACCTGTATCCAAAACGAAAATAGATCCATCGATTTCAGCGATATACATATTTTTCCCGTTTTCACGTACACCACCAAGTGTTGTTAAACTGATATTACTCATTTTTCCTCCGAAAGCTTAATTTATTTTGATTATAGGGTTACTTGCCCTTTTATTCTAAAAGCACTACTTTTAGCCGAATCTTTTCCTACCATTATACCATTTTTTTGATGATTTTCAAAATGAAGATTTGTTTTCAAAAAAGAGCTGGTTTCCCAACTCTTTCCTATCTGCTATTCTTTTTCCATTAAAAAGTCATAAATTTCTTGCACAGTACCCAGCGCCATCATTTCTTGGTCTTTAACGGTTTGTTTGAGATTTTGGTAAATCTGACTTTCTCCTATCTCCCGCTTTGGTGCCTCTTTATTGACTGTCATGACCCCATCTTTGATTGTCACAAAACCTAGTTCTTCAAACACTTGAATCATCTTGACCAGCAAGATTTGTTGAATATTGAGATAAGTCGCCAAATCCTTCAGTTTGTAGCGAATATCAAACTCAGGAAATTGGTAGATGGTCTTGTACAATTTGGCAAACTGCTCTCTAGTCCCATACCCTGTCAGATAGTAGGCCTTGTCAATATCATTTTTGAAATAAACAGTAGAAAAATTCTGCTCCTGAAAAATGGTCTTCAGCTGAGTAATATCCTCAGGAATGGTTTTTACAACCACAGCATCACTATTTACTAGATTGGGCAGTTCCCCAGCAAAATCCAAGACTGGAACCCCTTCTGGCAAGACTGCATTCTTCCCACGGATGTTAAAAAGTTGAACACCCTCCACACGCGCATCCACCATCATCAACTGGAGGGCAGTTTGGCCATTCCATTGGTTGACAGACAATTTGACTGCCAGCTCTAGCTTCTTGATTTGAGAAAACTCTGTCACCCATCTGCCTTGGCCAAAGGCCACCACTTCAAAACTCGCCTCACCTTTGGAAATTTTCAGTTTGAGATGGGCATTGCCTGCCCCCATGGTACGGGCACTTTCGACCTGAAAATCCTTGATATAAAAGACAGGTTTCTGATTGTCCATGCCAAAAGGTGCCAAACGTTCAAAACTTTTGACCATTTCAAGACTCAAAGTCTCCAAATCCAGTTCTTCATCTAAATTTAACTTGTTCTTGCCAGCAGCATCTGCGCCTTTTTCACGGACATAGTCTTCCAAGACCTGAGATAAATCTGAGAGTTTCTCCACTTCCAGCGTCATTCCTGCTGCACCAGCATGGCCACCAAAGGCGATAAAGAGGTCGCGATGGGGATCTAGGGCTTCAAAAATATCGACCGCTTCCACACTACGAGCACTACCCTTGGCACGACCGTTCTCTATATTGAGAACGATGACTGTCTGCCCTAGTTCTTCCAACAAACGACCAGCGACGATTCCCAGAACCCCAGGATTCCAGCCTTCCTTAGCCAAGACTTGGACCTTCTTCTCAGGGTCCACCATGGTCTTAGCTTCTTCATAGATAGACTGGACGATTTCCTTGCGCTCTTCGTTTTTCTGATGAATCATGAGGGCAATCTCATGGGCTTCCTCGTCGTCAAATCCAGTCAACAAATCAATGGCAGGATTGGGATCATCCAAGCGGCCCAAGGCATTCAAACGAGGGGCAATCTGGAAACCAACCGTTTCTTCTGTTACTTCGTTGGCGGCAATCCCAGCCATATCCAGCATTTCTTGTAAACCAATGCGCTGAGTATGTCCCAGCATTTCCAGACCATACTGAACCAAGATACGGTTCTCATCTGTCAAACTCACCATATCAGCGATGGTACCAATAGCGACCAAATCAAGCAATTCCACTTGTACTTCTTCTAACAGGGCACAAGCCAGCTTGAAAGCCACTCCGCAACCAGCCAAATATTTGAAAGGATAGTTCGCATCTGGATGTTCAGGGTGAACGATGGCATAGGCATCAGGCAGGGTTTCAGGCATGGAATGGTGGTCAGTCACAATGACATCTACTCCCATAGACTGGGCCAATTCAATAGCCTCGTGACCCGCAACCCCATTATCCACCGTCACAATCAAGGAAATTCCTTCTTGCTCGATAAAGTATTTATAAACACTGGCATTAGGTCCATAACCGTCGGTAAAACGATTGGGCAGATAAACCCGGCACTCAGCACCAAGCTGTTCCAAACTTTCCTTAACAATAGAAGCCGAAGTCATACCATCCGCATCATAATCACCGTAAACGAGGATATTTTCCCCTTCTTCAATGGCCTGACGAATCCGTTCCACTGCCTTGTCCATATCATGGAGCAGATAAGGGTCGTGCAAGTCCTCCAAGGAAGGTTCTAAAAACTTCTTCAGACTTTCTTGGTCCTGAATCCCTCTTTCAAATAATAACCGAGCCACCTCAGGACCCAGTCCAGCCTTCTTGGCTATCTTTGTAAAATCCGCATCTTCTACTTGCGGGGCAAACTGCCATTCATAAGTAGGTGTTATCAAAAAGACATCCACTCTTTCTAAGAATTCTATTGCTTCATTATAACATGATTTAGGCTTTTTCTCTATCCAGATTGCTTTTTTATAAAATTTTAGTGAATTTTTAAGATATGATTTGACAAGAAAAATCTTTTGGTGTAAAATCATGTTATAAAATCTAACACAAAGGAGATTCCTTATGGCTTTAGTAGAATTTGAACACGTCGAAAAATATTACGGAGACTACCATGCACTCCGCGACATCAATCTCCGTTTTGAAAAAGGGCAAGTCGTTGTCCTCCTTGGACCTTCTGGTTCTGGGAAGTCCACTCTTATCCGTACGATTAATGGTTTAGAGGCTATCGACAAGGGAAGTCTTCTAGTAAATGGTCACCAAGTTGCTGGTGCCAGCCAGAAAGATTTAGTACCGCTTCGCAAGGAAGTCGGTATGGTTTTCCAGCATTTCAACCTCTATCCACACAAAACAGTGTTAGAAAACGTAACACTTGCGCCCGTAAAAGTTCTAGGAATTGATAAAAAAGAAGCTGAAAAAACAGCCCAAAAATATCTGGAATTTGTAAATATGTGGGACAAGAAAGATTCTTATCCAGCCATGCTTTCTGGTGGACAAAAACAACGGATTGCCATCGCACGTGGACTCGCTATGCATCCTGAACTCCTCCTCTTTGATGAGCCAACATCTGCTCTTGACCCTGAAACCATCGGCGATGTTCTGGCAGTTATGCAAAAATTAGCCCACGATGGTATGAATATGATTATCGTGACCCATGAAATGGGCTTCGCCCGTGAAGTTGCTGACCGCATCATCTTTATGGCTGACGGAGAGGTTTTGGTGGATACGACAGATGTTGATGACTTTTTCGACAATCCAAGCGAACCTCGTGCCCAACAATTCCTCAGCAAAATCATCAACCACGAAAGTGACAAAGTCAAATAAGGAGGCGCCTATGAAAAAGAAATTCTTTCTATCCGCATTATTGATTAGCCTTTTCGGCCTTGCTGCTACAAAACCAGTCCAGGCTGATACTCGTGTCGCAGACATTCAAAAGAGAGGCGAGCTGGTTGTTGGTGTCAAACAAGACGTTCCCAACTTCGGCTACAAGGATCCCAAGACAGGGACCTATTCTGGTATCGAAACTGACTTGGCCAAGATGGTAGCTGATGAGCTCAAGGTCAAGGTTCGCTATGTGCCTGTTACCGCTCAAACTCGTGGACCACTTCTAGACAATGAACAGGTCGATATGGACATTGCAACCTTTACCATCACAGACGAACGCAAAAAACTCTACAACTTTACCAGTCCCTACTACACGGACGCATCTGGCTTTTTGGTCAATAAATCTGCCAAAATCAAAAGCATTGAGGACCTAAACGGAAAAACCATCGGAGTTGCCCAAGGTTCCATTACTCAGCGCTTGATTACTGAACTAGGTAAAAAGAAAGGTCTGAAGTTTAAATTCGTCGAACTTGGTTCCTACCCAGAATTGATTACTTCCCTTCATGCTCACCGTATTGATGCCTTTTCCGTTGACCGCTCGATTCTGTCTGGCTACATCAGCAAGCGCACAGTACTACTAGATGATAGTTTCAAGCCATCTGACTACGGTATCGTTACCAAGAAATCAAATACCGAGCTAAACAATTATCTTGATAACTTGGTTACTAAATGGAGCAAGGATGGCAGTTTGCAAAAACTCTATGACCGTTACAAGCTCAAACCATCTAGCCATACTGCAGATTAAGGAGGATACATCATGACAGATTTATCATCTTGGACTGCCTATTTTCAGGATTTTGGACAATTTTTCAATGGTTTCCTCTTCACTCTTGCCCTAGCAATCGGATCCTTTATCCTAGCCATGGTTTTGGGCATCTTCTTTGGAGCTATGTCAACCAGCAAACGTCCAATTTTGCGCATTTTGGCTCGCATCTTTGTAGAATTTTACCAAAACACTCCTCTCTTGGTACAGTTTGTTATCGTTTTTTATGGTCTACCTCTTATCAGTGACCATATCATCATGATTCCGATTTATTGGACGGCTGTTCTCTGCGTGGGACTCTATCACGGCGCCTATATCGCTGAGGTGATTCGCTCAGGGATTCAGTCTATTCCTAACGGTCAGATGGAGGCTGCCTTATCGCAAGGTTTTACCTATATCAGTGCCATGCGCTTGATTATCTTGCCTCAGGCCTTCCGTATCATTCTCCCTCCTTTGACCAACCAAATCGTCAACCTCATCAAGAACACCTCAACAGTCGCTATCATCTCTGGAATGGACTTGATGTTTGTGACCAAGTCTTGGTCAGCCCTTAACGGAAACTACATTCCAGCCTTTCTAGGTGCTGCCCTTCTCTACTTTGCTCTTTGCTTCCCTGTTGCCCAGTTTGGTCGCAAGATGGAGCAAGCTAACAAAAAAGCCTATTCGCTTTAGGAGGTTACTATGGAATCCATTTTAGAAGTTTTGACCCCAGATAACCTAATCTTTATCTTTAAAGGATTTAGCTTGACCCTCTATATTTCTCTGATTGCCATCGTCCTCTCTACCCTTATCGGAACGGTGCTAGCCGTCATGAGAAATGGCAAAAATCCTATCTTGCGCATCATCTCCAGCATTTACATCGAGTTTGTGCGCAACGTTCCCAACCTCCTCTGGATTTTCACCATCTTTTTGGTGTTTAAGATGAAGTCCACACCAGCTGGTATTACTGCCTTTACCCTTTTTACCTCAGCAGCCTTGGCTGAGATTATCCGTGGTGGCCTAAATGCCGTAGACAAGGGACAATACGAAGCAGGAATGTCTCAGGGATTTACTTCTGCGCAAATCCTCTACTACATTATTCTCCCACAAGCGATCCGTAAAATGCTGCCAGCCATCATTTCTCAGTTTGTAACCGTAATTAAGGATACCAGCCTCCTCTACTCTGTTATCGCCCTACAAGAACTCTTTGGAGCTAGCCAAATTCTCATGGGCCGTTATTTCGAACCAGAGCAAGTCTTCAGTCTGTATATCCTGATTGCCCTCATCTACTTCAGCTTTAACCTAGCAATTTCTAGCCTGTCTCATATGCTAGCAAAACGTTGGCAACAAGCCGCAGAATAAACAACCACTCTCCAGTTAAATTGGAGAGTTTTTTTCTACTCAATCTCCAAAAAATACTGCCAGATTTCTCTAGCAGTGTTTTGATATTTCATTTGCTTAGTAGACTGTTTTTTCAGTTTCTACATCGAAGAAGTGTGCTTTGTTCAAGTCAAATCCAAGTTCAACTGTTGCACCTGTTTGCAAGTAGTCACGAGCATCAACTTTGGCAACAAATTCATCTTTACCAACTTGGCAGTAAAGGTGAGATTCTGAACCAAGCAATTCTGATACAGAGATAGTAGCTTTGACAACTGATTCTGGGAATGTTTCAAGGAAAGCAGGTTCTGCATTCACGTCTTCTGGACGAATACCGAAGATCAATTCTTTACCTTCGTAGCCTTTTTCACGAAGAACTTTCAAAGCACCTTCTGGAACTTTCAAACGGAAACCGTCAGAAACAATTTCGCTTCCAACCAATTTCACATTGATGAAGTTCATAGCTGGGCTTCCGATGAATCCTGCTACGAATTTGTTAACTGGGTTTTTGTAAACTTCTTGAGGAGTACCGATTTGTTCTACACGTCCAATAGTACCTGTACCAGCAGGGTTCTTAGTTGCTGACATGATAACGATACGGTCTGCAAGTGTCATCGCTTCTGTTTGGTCGTGAGTTACGTAGATAGTTGTAGCTCCGATACGACGGTGGATTTTAGCGATTTCAGCACGCATTGATACACGAAGTTTGGCATCCAAGTTTGACAAAGGCTCGTCCATCAAGAACACTTTTGCATCACGGACGATGGCACGACCCATGGCAACACGTTGACGTTGACCACCTGAAAGGTCAGCTGGTTTACGTTCCAAAAATTCTTTCAATCCAAGGATTTCAGCTGCTTCTTGCACACGTTTATCGATATCTTCCTTGCTGTATTTACGCAATTTCAAACCGAAAGCCATGTTATCGTATACAGTCATGTGTGGGTAAAGAGCGTAGTTTTGGAATACCATGGCGATGTCACGGTCTTTTGGAGCTACGTCGTTGACAACCACGCCATCGATAGATGCAGTACCTTCTGTGATGTCTTCAAGACCAGCAATCATACGAAGAGTAGTTGATTTACCACATCCTGAAGGACCTACGAAAACGATAAATTCTTTGTCTTTGATGTCCAAGTTGAAGTCTTCAACTGAGTAGTGTTCGCTGTTTGGATATTTTTTGTAAATATTTTTAAGATTCAATTCTACCATGAGGTGAACTCCTTTTGTCTTTTGATAGTTTTATTATAATTGAAAACGCTTTACATTTCTATGGCAAGATGACCAAAAAAACAAAAAAGTTCTGTGCAACTTGCACAAAACTTTATAAAATATCTGGTAAAATCAACTGATAACACAGGGTAAGATCTGTCAATTCCTTCAATTGTAGCCCTGTCAATTCTTCCCATTTATCAATCTTGTATTGGAGAGAATTGCGGTGCAGATAGAGTTGTTGAGCTGTTTTTGTCAGGACTGCACTGTTTTCCCACAGTGAAAGGATGATTTCCTGAATCTGGTCCTGATCCAAAATCATCTGGTGCAGGCATTCCTTGATTGCCTTCAAGTCCACGAGTCTTTCTCCCATACTCCAAAGATAGAGCTGAGAAAAAGTATGAACACCTTGATGACCCTGACGCCACCAAGTCTTGAACAAATCGCGCTCAGCTTTGATTAAGTCTGATAGGGCTTGATGGCCTGTCTGAGACCAAACCTGACCCAACATGATTGACAGACGAAGTCCAAAGTCATACTCAACCGCTTCAATCGTATCACTTAAAATAGCTCGTACAGAAGTGTACTTATCTTGTTGCAGCACGAAAACATAATCCTGAGCTCCGACCTGAAGCACCGTCTGACAGTTAGGAAAAAGGGTCCGCATCATATCTAGCCAAGAAGCTAGATTTTCCTGCTGAAAATAGGAAAGATGGCAATAAACAAGCTGAATCTTTTTAAAAGCTTGCGGTGCCTGGCCCTTCCCCTCAATCAAAAAAGAATACCAAGGATTGAGCGAACGAGCCTGCTCCTGCTGGGTCAAAAGAGAAATCAACTGCTTCTCACGCTCGCTGAGCCCAGCTTCCTCCAGCAAAATCCACTGCTGAGAAGCTAAAGGAAGAGTTAGATAACCCTCTTTCTCTACTGGTTGGTCTGAAATCTGAGCCTCAGGAAACCAGTCTTGTAGTTCTTTTGCCATCATGTCCTAGCCCTCCACTTTTTGGATGCACCACGAAATCAAGCTCTCAAGACGTTCCAGATTTTCAGTCATATGGAGATAGCCCATCACGGCTTCAAAACCTGTGGACATACGGTAAGTCACCACATCGGCATTTTTGGCCTTGGTGTGGCTATTGGTATTACGACCACGTTTGTAGATTTCTTCTTCTTTTTCCGTCAGGACTTGCTCCTCTAACATAAGGGAAATCAGGCGAGCCTGAGCCTTGGCTGAGACATACTTGGTCGCCTCTTGGTGAAGTTTATTGGGCTTGGTCATGCCTTTGAGGATGAGGTGACGGCGAATATACATGGAATACACCGCGTCCCCCTCAAAAGCTAACGCAATCCCGTTAATGAGATTGACATCAATCACGTGTCCACCTCACTCCATCCTTGGTGTCAAGTAGCTTAATCCCTTGTTCTGCCAATTGGTCACGGATTTGGTCCGCTATGGCAAAGTCACGATTAGCACGCGCTTCTTGACGTTTTTGGATCAAGTCTTCAATCTCTACATCCAAAACTTCCTCAACAAAGACAATCCCAAAGACTTCCAACATATCCGCAAGAGCTTTCTTAACCGCTGCATTATAGTTGCCAGAGTTGATCCACTTAGCCATTTCAAAGACAACTGTGATACCATTGGCAGAGTTGAAATCCTCATCCATAGCTGCTACAAACTTGTCTTTAAAAGCTTGTAACTCTTTGACATCCACTTTTCCTGTAAATGGTTGCTCATAAGTGTTTTTCAGATACTTGAGATTGGTCTCAGCGTCTCGCACTGCTTTTTCCGTAAAGTTGATTGGCTTGCGGTAGTGTTGAGTCGCAAAGAAGAAACGAATCACTTGCCCATCGAGGGTTTTGAGGGCATCGTGCACTGTGATAAAGTTCCCCAAAGACTTGGACATCTTGACATTATCGATATTAACAAAGCCATTATGCATCCAGTAGTTAGCAAAAGTCTTGCCTGTTTTAGCTTCAGACTGGGCAATTTCATTGGTGTGGTGTGGAAACTCTAGGTCGGCTCCACCACCGTGAATATCAATGGTATCACCTAAAATCTCTGTTGACATGACCGAACACTCAATATGCCAGCCCGGACGACCAGACCCCCAAGGACTATCCCAAGAAATCTCGCCTGGCTTGGCAGCTTTCCAGAGGGCAAAGTCTACAGGATTTTCCTTACGTGCCGTTTCTTCATCGGTACGACCTGAAGCACCTAGCTCCAAGTCTTCCAAGGTTTTATTGGCCAACTTGGCATAGTTATGAGATTTTTCCACACGGAAATAGACATCTCCTTGGCTCTCATAAGCAAAACCTTTTTCAATCAAGTCTTCCACAAAGCGGATGATGTCAGCCATAAACTCCACCACACGAGGATGGCGAGTCGCAGGTTTGACGCCCAAGGTCGTCACATCCTCACGAAAGGCAGCGATGTACTTGTCCGCAACCTCCTGAGGCGTGATACCTTCTTCCTTGGCACGGTTGATAATCTTATCATCTACATCTGTAAAATTGGAAATATAGGCAACCTCATAACTACGATACTCAAAATAGCGACGAATGGTATCAAAAGCCACCGTTGAACGGGCATTCCCCACGTGGATATAGTTATACACGGTTGGCCCACAAACATACATCTTGACTTTGCCGTCCTCAATCGGGACAAATTCTCGCAAATCACGAGACATAGTGTCATAGATTTTAATCATAAAATAATAGTCAGGAAAACTAAAATCCGAGAACAGTTAGTTTCATCACTAAGAGTTCAATTGAATTTCAGTCCGAAAGTCTCTACACTTCGGAATCCCTTGCTCCTTTCTCATTCAGATAAACCACCTGAGTCTGTTTGACAAAGCCAATTTTTTCATACAAACGTTTGGCACCTACATTGCTATCTTCCACGGCAATCTGAAATTCCTTATCATTTTGCTCAATTAGTTGGTTGACAAGGGATTTTGCTAAATAGCTTCCATAGCCTTTTCCACGTTCAGGTTCCGATATTGCTAAACCGTAGAAATAATTCGTATTAGTCGATAAATCTACCGTGCAAGTCCCAATAACCTGACCGTCTTTTAACAAAATATATAAGCGACTTTCTGGATCCTTCAGAGCTTCAGCGACATATCTATCCACAATCTCTCTAGACTCATGTTCCTCTGAAAATGCCTGAAATTTTAACTGACTAATTTGATCCTGATACGAACTATCTGCTAACAAAACTTCCAGATTGGAAACATTTGCTAACGGATAAGGTCTTCTATCCTTACCTAACCAGGTTTCTATATCCTCGTCCTCGACCAATCCCCAGTTGCTGACAAAATCAGGATGGCGGTCTAGAAAAACACGCTCTGTCTGAAAAGTCACTGAACGAATAGAAAAAGTAGCCGTTTCTCTCTCAAAACTAGTAAACAATGCACGCGCAACCCCCTGACAGCGATGACCTGGATGAACCAGTATCGTCACTTCTACATCTTGGTCATCTGCATAGACAGTTAATAAACCAACAAGTTCGCCTTTTTCATAATAAAGGAAAAAGGCGGGCATGTTTGGGTCAAAATTAAGCATGTTAGAAAGATAGGGATCACGATAGGTACCGTCATAGTTTTGGCAACAGTTAATTAGTTTTTTCGCCTCAGATAACTCCTCTTGGCTTAACTTGTTTCTTGCTTGAATCATATAGGTATCCTCTACAAACCAGACGATCTGTGACTGGCATCTTTAGCCTGCTCGAGTTTATTGACGTAGTACTCTCGTTTTTCTTCAACTTCATGAATCGTTGGCTCATCCTTCTGTCCATGAACTCGGACGATCTTAGCAGGAATTCCGACCACTGTCACATCACTTGGAACATCTGCAACAACTACTGCTGCTGCACCGACTTTGGCATTTTCACCGATTTCAACGGGTCCGATGACTTGGGCATGAGCCGATATGAGAGCTCCCTTTCGAACGGTCGGATGGCGTTTGCCAACATCCTTCCCTGTTCCACCAAGAGTCACCCCGTGATAAAGAAGAACACCTTTTTCAACGATCGCTGTTTCCCCAATCACCAGACCAGAGCCATGGTCGATAAAGACACCTGAATCAATCTGGGCACCTGGATGAATCTCAATCTGAGTCCAAAAGCGCCAAAACTGACTGTGCATACGAGCCAGGAGTTTGAAGCCATGCTTCCAGAGAAAATGCGAGAGACGGTGGGCCGCCAAGGCCTTGACACCTGGATAGGTCAGCAAAACCTCCAAAGTGGTGCGGGCCGCTGGATCATTTTCTTTTACGATATCAATGGTTTCGCGCCACCATCCCATACATTTCTCCTTTTCTTATTCTGAATCTTTTGGTGTTTCTGTAAATTCTTTCTTAGGTTTGTGGTCCTTGTGATGACGTGGGCGGTGAGGACGCTCAGACTTTTCACCTTTTTCATCATGCTCAGGTTTTGGAGGACGAGGAAGAAGGGCTTTCATAGAAGCATCCACACGTCCTTTTTCATCAATCTTGATAACCTTAACATCAACTTCATCCCCGATTGCTACCAAGTCTTCGACATTATTGGTACGCGTCCAAGCCATCTCAGAGATATGAACAAGGGCATCTGTCTTGTCAAAGAGGTTAACAAAGGCACCAAATTTCTCGATACGAACGACTTTAGCACGGTAAACTTCGTCCACCTTAGCTTCACGAACCAAACCAGCAATAATTTCTTTAGCACGGTTAATAGCATCTTGGTCGCTAGAGTAGATAGATACATTTCCTTCTTCGTCGATATCAATCTTAACGCCTGTTTCAGCGATAATCTTGTCGATGGTTTCTCCACCCTTACCGATGACAATCTTAATCTTGTCCACATCAATCTTGATGGTATCAATTTTCGGTGCAGTTGGAGCTAATTCTGGACGAACTTCTGGAATGGTTGCTTCAATCACATCAAGGATTTCAAAACGAGCTTTCTTGGCTTGGGCAAGAGCCTCAGTCAAGATTTCTGCAGTAATCCCTTGGATCTTGATATCCATTTGTAGGGCTGTAATCCCGTCACGAGTTCCTGCAACCTTGAAGTCCATGTCTCCAAAGTGGTCTTCCAAACCTTGGATATCGGTCAAGACTGTGTAGTTATTTCCATCTGAGATGAGACCCATGGCAATCCCTGCTACTGGCGCCTTGATTGGCACACCACCAGCCATAAGGGCAAGAGTTCCCGCACAGATAGAAGCCTGAGATGAAGAACCGTTTGATTCCAAGACCTCAGCTACCAAACGGATAGCATATGGGAATTCTTCCAAACTTGGCAATACTTGAGCAAGAGCACGCTCACCAAGAGCCCCGTGACCAATTTCACGACGACCTGGCGCACCGTAACGACCAGTTTCCCCTACAGAATATTGTGGGAAGTTATAGTGGTGCATAAAGCGTTTCTTGTACTCTGGATCCAAACCATCAATGATTTGAGTTTCTCCCATCGGAGCCAAGGTCAAGACTGAAAGAGCCTGAGTTTGTCCACGAGTGAAGAGACCTGAACCGTGCACACGAGGAAGGAAGTCAACAACCGCATCCAAAGGACGGATTTCATCGACCTTACGACCGTCAGGGCGCACCTTATCTTCTGTAATCAAACGGCGCACTTCAGCGTGTTCCATTTGTTCCAAAATTTCAGCCACATCACGCATGATACGGTCAAATTCTTCGTAGTCTGCATATTTTTCTTCGTAAACGGCAGTAACTTGGTCCTTAACTGCTTGAGTTGCAGCTTCACGAGCCAATTTTTCTTCTACTTGAACTGCCTTTTGGAGGTCACTGTTGTAGGCTGCGATGATTTCAGCCTGCAAGTCAGCGTCCACATGAAGCAATTCCACTTCTGCTTTTTCTTTACCAACAGCTGCAACGATTTCTTCTTGGAAGGCAATCAATTCTTTGACTGCTTCATGCCCTTTGAGAAGGGCTTCCAACATGATTTCTTCTGACAATTCTTTAGCACCAGATTCTACCATGTTGATGGCGTGTTTAGTTCCTGCTACTGTCAATTCAAGGAGAGATTGCTCTGCTTGTTCTTGCGTAGGGTTGATGATGATTTGACCATCTACATAACCCACCTGTACCCCAGCAATTGGACCGTCAAATGGAATATCTGAAATGGAAAGTGCCAAGGATGAACCAAACATAGCAGCCATTGGTGCAGAAGCATTTTCATCATAAGAAAGCACGGTGTTGATGACTTGGACTTCGTTACGGAAACCTTCCGCAAACATAGGACGGATTGGACGGTCAATCAAACGCGCTGTCAAAGTCGCATCTGTTGAAGGACGTCCTTCACGTTTCATAAAGCCACCAGGAAACTTCCCAGCTGCATACATTTTTTCTTCGTAGTTGACTTGAAGAGGGAAGAAATCTCCAGTTGCCATCTTCTTAGACATAACGGCAGCAGTCAAGACAGTTGACTCACCGTAACGTACGACAACTGCGCCATTCGCTTGCTTAGCAACCTGACCAGTCTCTACAATTAACTCACGACCCGCAAAAGTCGTTTGAAACACTTGTTTTGTCATTTTAATCCCCTTTGGATTGATAATATTATACGTCTTGCCTACAAAAATCAAGATACTAAGCCGTCAAGCAACTCAAAGGAAAATAGGAAATCGAACGACGGAGCGACTGCTCCTAGGCAGATTTATCTTTTTCCACAGAGTTGTAGGCGTGTTCAACTACTCAAGATATTTTGGACGGTTCGGCTTGCCGAACATTTCTGTAGAAAAATAGGAAGGTGACGCCGCACTCGATGAGTGCTAGGAAGCTTATCTTTTTTCCTAAGAAATGAGGCCAAAATTCAATTAAGTAGTTTTTTGATATTTCCCTGAAATAGTGCGGACGGGAGGTAAAATTGTCCAGTGGATGATTTTAGAAATCCAATGGAATTTCAATGGTAATTTTTAATTACTTCGCCTTTTCATTTCTATGCTCAGGCTAAAATAGTTCCCCGAACTATTTTACTCTCAAAAATCCCGTCTTAGATAATAATATTGTTATCATCTAGGATACCACGATAGCGTGAAATATCTTTTAAATACTCACTCCGTTCCTGTTTTTTGAGACACACATTATCAGATTTTGTTTAAAAAATAATCAACTTTAAACAAACTTCTACAACCTAAATACCCTCATCTTTGTATCAAGTACGTACAGAGTCTATTTTATCATATTTTTCTTAAAAAGTGCGGTCTTTACCATTAAAAAGGAACCATTCCCCTCACCTGAGAAGAATGGTTTGCTTTTTATTATCCTAGAGACTGATGATTAAACAAGGCATGAGTTGCTTGGCGGATGTATTTTGCTGTTTCAGCATTGTTCATCGTATAGAGATGCACACCAGCCACATCCTGAGTTACCAAGTCCACAATTTGGTCCACTGCATAGGCAAGTCCTGCTGCTCTGAGCGACTCAGGGTCATGCTCATACTTGTCTAAGATGGCTTTAAATTTGCGTGGAAGATGGATATTCTCACAAGTCTTCAAGAGACGGAGAGCCTGATTTCGATTCAGAATTGGCATAATCCCTGCATGAATGGGAACATCAATCCCAGCCAAGATGCACTTGTCTTGGAAATCATAGAAGCGCTCATTGTCAAAGAAAAGCTGAGTTACAAGGCTCGAACAACCTGCATCCACTTTCTTCTTAAGATTTTGAATATCTGAAATCTGATTTGGTGAATCTGGATGACCTTCTGGATAACAAGCACCAACAATATCAAAGTGAGGGGCTTGTTCCTTGATGAACTCGATCAAGTCAGTTGCGTAGCGGAAATCCTTTTGTGGTTCCACATCTGGAATAATATCCCCACGAAGAGCCAAGATTTTCTGCACTCCAACCTTGTCCAAATCAGCAATGGTTTCAGCAACCTTGTCCTTGGTCAAATAGATGGCTGGCAAGTGAGCAATAGTCGGAATCGCCAAATCATTTTGGATAAAGTCAGCCAAACGGACTGTCGTTTCCTTGATATTAAATTTATTATTGCTGGCAGTTACACTGATAAAGTGCGGCGCCAGCTCCTGCATATCTTGAAGAGCAGAAATAATGTTATCATTACCCACGGCTGGGTTGGGAGGGAACACTTCAAATGAGAGTGACGGTGTTTGGCGTGACATAGTCATTATCCTTTTCTAGTTGATTTTTTCGTTAGCTGGATTCCTAGAATCCAAGTGAAACAGGCAGATTGACCAAACAGTGCTTCTTAAGAAATCCTTATCTTACAATTTCTCACGCGCAGCTTTGGCTGCTTCCACAAGGCGGATCAAACTTTCTTTTGTTTCTGGGATACCACGTGTTTTCAAACCACAGTCAGGGTTGATCCAAACTTTCTTGCTTGGCACTTTAGCAAGGATGGCTTCGATTGTATTGTCAATTTCGCCTTCATTTGGCACACGAGGAGAGTGGATATCGTAAACCCCAGGTCCCACTTCTGTTTGGAAGTTTTTCGCTTTGAGTTCGTCCAAGATTTCAAGGTTTGAACGGCTAGCTTCAAAGGAAATAACGTCCGCATCCAAGTTGTCGATAGCTGGGATGATATCTGTAAATTCTGAATAACACATGTGAGTGTGGATTTGTGTGTCTGGCGCTACTGTTGAGTGTACCAAGCGGAAGGCAGGAATTGCCCAGTCAAGGTAGTCTTCGTACCAGTCGCTACGACGAAGTGGCAATTTTTCACGAAGAGCAGCCTCGTCGATTTGGATGATTTTCACACCAGCAGCTTCAAGGTCAAGCACTTCATCCTTGATAGCAAGGGCGATTTGAAGAGTTGAATCCTTGATAGAGATGTCTTCACGTGGGAATGACCAGTTGAGGATGGTAACAGGTCCAGTCAACATACCTTTAACAGGTTTGTTTGTACGGCTTTGTGCATAGCTAGACCATTTAACAGTGATAGGGTTAAGACGAGTTACATCACCCCAGATGATTGGTGGTTTCACCCCACGCATACCGTATGACTGTACCCAACCATTTTTAGAGAAGAGGTAACCTGACAAGTTTTGACCGAAGTACTCAACCATGTCATTACGCTCAAATTCACCGTGAACAAGGACATCAAAGTCAATATCTTCTTGCCATTTGATCCATTCGTCGATCGTTTCAGCAAGGAAAGCATCGTACTCTTCTTGAGACAATTCACCTTTACGGTAAGCCAAACGTTTAGCACGAACTTCTTTTGTTTGAGGAAATGAACCGATAGTTGTTGTTGGAAGAGCTGGAAGTTTGAAAGCTTCTTCTTGGATAGCTTCACGTTCTACAAAGGCTGGCAAACGAGTGTAGTCAGCGTCTGTCAATCCAGCGATACGCGCACGAAGTTCAGCATTAACACCAACACGCTCAGTCGCAAATAGTTCTTTGTTAGCTGCAAGAGCTTCTGCTCCTTGACCGTTGCGGATAGCATCCAAATCACGGATTTCATCCAATTTTTCAACCGCAAAAGCAAAGTGGTTCAAGATTGCTGGTTCAAATTCTTCATTAGCTGTTGTAAATGGCACATGAAGAAGTGAGCATGAGCTTGTCAAGACAATGTTTTCAGCTGGAATTTGCTCAAGAATAGCCAAGCTCTTTTCGTAGTTGTTACGCCAGATGTTCTTACCATTGACAATACCTGCATAAAGAGTCTTGTCAGCTGGGAAACCACCTTTAACAAGTTCAAGAGTTTTCTTACCTTCAACGAAGTCCAAACCGATAGCATCAACTGGCAAGTTTACAAGATCAGCGTAAACATCACGAACGTCTCCGAAGTAAGTTTGAAGCAAGACTTCAAGACCTTTTTTGTCATCCAAAAGTTTGTTGTAGAGGTTCAAGAAGAGAGCTTTTTCTTCGGCTGTCAAGTCTTTGACAAGAGCAGCTTCATCCAATTGGATACGAGTCGCACCAAGTTCAGCCAATTTAGCAAAAACTTCTTGGTAAGCAGCTACTAAGCTGTCTACAAAGTCTTCTGCTTTCACGCCTTCTTCAAAGTCTGACAATTGAAGGAAAGTGAATGGACCTACAAGAACAGGACGAGTGTTGAGACCAAGTTCTTTTGCTTCTTGGAACTCATCGAAAATCTTGTGACCTGCAAGTTTCACTTGAGTGTCTTTTTCAAATTTAGGAACGATGTAGTGGTAGTTGGTGTTAAACCATTTCTTCATTGGGAGGGCGCGAACGTCCCCTTTTTCTCCTTGGTAACCACGTCCCAAAGCGAAGTAGCGCTCAAGGTCAGACAAGTCCAAGTTTTGAACTGAAGCAGGTACCACATTGAAAAGGAAAGCTGCATCTAGGAAGTTGTCATAGTGAGAAAAGTCATTTGATGGGATTTCAGTGATGCCTTTTTCTTTGACAATGTTCCAGTGTTTAGCACGCAAGTCTTTTGCTGCTGCCAAGAGTTCTTCTTCTGAGATTTCTTTTCTAAAGTATTTTTCAGTTGTAAATTTTAATTCGCGGAATTCGCCCAAACGAGGGAAACCGATGATTGTAGTTGACATGATGTGTCCTCCAAAATTTGTTGTTGAAACTATCTTAACAGAAAAGAATGCGTCTGTATAATTGTAAAAAATTAGGCTTTGATATAGTTTGAAACTATATCTCTGTTTTAGACAAAAGAAAAAGACTTGAGACAAATGCCTCAAATCCCTTTTATAGCTTATTTTTAGCTGTATTTTAGTTAGACTGGTAAAACGTGTTATTAGTAATTCTTATAAGTGACTATGACTTGTTATTAGAAAAGACTATAGCTGATTCTAGTCAACTTTTCCCCTGTTCAAGTGGGACGATTGCTAGTGTCTTTCCTAAACTGGCTAAAACTTTCAATACCGTATCCAACTGGGGGCTAGTCTTACCTGTTTCCATCCTAGCTATGACAGGCTGGCTCACTCCACTGAGTTCCTCTAGCTTTTTCTGACTGATTCCTTGCTCATGTCTGGCTTCGATCAGCTCACTCATGATAGCTACTCGCATATCACTTTCAAGGATTTCCTCCTTGGTAAAGAGTTCAGATCGGACATCCTTCCAATTACTCCCAATAGCACTATTCTTCATCGCTTAACCCTCTTTCTTTTAGATCTATATATTTTTTGAAAAAATGAGCGAATTATGAGCGGAATATGAGCGAATAAAGAGTGTTTTTTGTAGTTCCCGATTTTTCTAACAAACCTTGGTTTACAAATAGTTGGAGATAACGACGAATGGTTGCTGCACTCAATCCTGTCAATTCTTGTGCCACTGCATTTGTTATCTGATAATGCTCTTCAAGATAAGACTCTAACCCATTCGCCCCATACGACCACTCCCATCCTCAAAAGAGGGAATAATTTCTAACTCAAAATGCACAATAAACCGTTCATCTCTTTAGTCTATTTCTAAATCATGTTGCCCAGCTAATAAGAGATTTTCAAAAAATCGCTCCAAATATTCTGTTTTTTTCTGGAATAGCTTCGCATTATCAAGAACAAGAGCATCTCGAAAATACTTTGCATTTTCTTGGAAGGGTTTATTGTCTACTTGAAATCCCATAGTTCTAAGGTACTTAATCAAAAATACTGTTATCGTTCGAGTATTTCCTTCTCCAAAAGGATGAATTTGCCAAATACCTGAAATAAAAGTCTTAATATGTTTCACTACTTCAATATCGGATTTTCCTCGATAGTCAAATTGACTTTCCTGCTGAAAATCATAGGTCAAACTATCTGCTACCGTGCGAAAATCATCATAAATGACACTGTCTCCATTTAAAACAGCCTCACTTTTTGTAATGTTATAAGAGCGGTATTCTCCCAAGGGAATGCCTTGTGGCAGGAGTCCAAAGAAAAGCTCTCTATGAATCAATTTCAATGTTGTTGGAGCAAATTTAAAGGCATTAGAGGACAAGAGTTCCACAATTCTCATGGCAACAAGATCTGCTTCTCTTGTGCTATCATCCTTCTCTTGGTGATAAGTCGTTACTTGATCATAAACTTCTTGATAAGTCAACTTTCCTTGAGAATTTTGCTCTGCTAGTTCTCTCATATACGGCGACGGCTCTAGATTGTCTACCTTTTGTAAACCAAATCCCGTTTCCCATAAGTCTAACTTGGTCTGATAAGAGAGACTGGGATTATCAATTTCATAGGTCGGTGTCATGGTTTTCCTTTCTAAACAAAGCTTCAAGTAAAATCTATACACTCTATTCTACCATATTAAATCTTTAAGCTCGTTATACAAGTTTACAGTTCTCCGTTCTATCGAGCTTGAAGAAAGCCCCTCCTCGCTAATGTTAGAAAATACAACTATATCAGCCTAGATAAAGTTTTATCTTAAATATGAGCGAATAAGCCAACTACATCTTACCCTTCAAACTCTTTCAAAAACTCTTTAAGCTCGGCATCGGCTTCTGGTGTGGTTCCGTGTAGTTGACCGAGCATTTCAAGTAGGGAAGCGGTTTGGTTTTGGATTGCTTGATTTGTCGTGTTAATCTTGCTGACGATATCTGTCAGCGGTTCGACTTCTTCTTCCTCGAAGGTATCTACATAGCGAGGGATATTGAGATTATAATCATTTTCGACGATTTCTTCATAGCTTGCTAGATGGGCAAACTTATCAATCTCCTCACGAGACTTGTAGGCTTCCAGAATCTTTTCGATATGAGCATTCGTCATGATATTCTGATTTTTGCCCTTATCAAACTCCTTAGAAGCATCGATAAAGTAGACATCACGATTGGTACGGTTCTTTTTGAGAATGATAACCGTGGTCGGTATGCTGGTATTAAAAAAGATATTAGCAGGTAGACCGATAACCGTGTCAATAGCCCCTTCTTCTAACAAGGCCTTACGAATGGTTCCCTCCGCATTTCCACGGAAGAGAACACCGTGAGGAAGGACGATAGCCATAATCCCATTATCCTGCTTGAGATGGTAGTAACCATGCAAGAGGAAGGCAAAGTCAGCCTTGGACTGGGGCGCCAGTTTCCCAAAAGGAGAGAAACGAGAATCCGCCATAAAGCCAGAGCTTGCTGACCACTTGGCAGAGTAGGGAGGGTTCATGAGAACACCATCAAAGTTAGTCGGTTCTTGAGTCGGCCAGTCTTCATCCAGTGTATCGGCATTGTGGAGAAATTGATTTTCAACAGGAACACCGTGCAGGATCATGTTCATCCGAGCCAAGTTATAGGTTGAGGTATTGAGTTCCTGACCAAAGTAGACCACTGTCTGTGGTTTGTGAGAATATTTCTTGGCATTGAGCAAGAGAGAGCCAGACCCCATAGTCGCATCATAGATGGTAAAGCCTAGCTGGTCCTCACGACCCAAAAAGGCAATCTGAGTCATGAGTTTGGCAACAGGCTGAGGTGTATAGAACTCACCAGCCTTCTTACCCGAGTCAGTCGCAAACTGACCAATCAGATACTCATAGGCATCCCCCAGCATATCACCAGCATGACCAGCCACATCTAGCACAGCCAACTCCTTCATGACTGCCGCCACCGTTTGGTTTTGCTTTTGCGGAGTCGCCCCTAGCTTTTTAGAATAGAGGTCAATATCTTCAAAGAGGTTTTCATAGAGTTCATCACTCTGCTCAATATCTCGAAAACCCTGAGCCAAATCTTCCAACTGGAAAGTCCCCTCATTGACTCGTACTACCAGAGCCGTAAAAGTCAAGTCAGGCTTGATACTATAGTTGAGTTCGTCCTTCATGACTGCAAGAAGATCCTCGTGGGTGTCCCCATCCTCATAGTAGTTGCGATAGACCTCAAGGGCAGCCTCTAGACTCTCACTCCCCTCCTCCATAGTCTCCGCCACGAAAAAGAGCATCTTATCTGACAGGTACTTATAAAATACCATACCCAAAAGATAGGACTTGTAGTCATTAGCATCCATCTTAGAGCGGAGAACATCCGCTGAGTTCCACAGGGCTTGGTAGAGCGACTGGGACGTTTGTGTTGTTTCCATAGTGTTTCTTTCTAAATCATTTTCTTAGTTTAATTTAATTTCTTTGCATGATTAGCTTCCATTTTATGATGAGTTATTGGATTTGTATACAGCCGTCCAAGTGCTAACTTTAGTAAACATGTTAATTTTCTATTACTATCAATTATAAAATTTTGATTCTCATCTAACTCAAATTCCTGATTAGGATACTGACTGTAAGATCTCAACAAAGTCCTTTTAACACCTATATCATTCAAATCTATTCCATAATCTTTTAAAACTGCTAACATCTTTAAGTTATTAGTCTTAATTTCAAAATCTGAAACAAAACTCACTAGATTAAATTGTTTAAACTCATCAACTTCTGCCTGACTTGCTATACGATAGTAATCATCAATCCCCTTGAATAAGCTCCGAATAGTTCTAAAATTTTTAAAATACAATCTATCATTTCCATCAAAGTATGCATCAATTGCAGATTTTAATTCTATACCATTTTCGATTATTGTTCTTTCTGGTTTTCCAATGTTGGGTATCCATTTTAAAATGGATTTATCAACCATTCTCTTTGACTTAGTGATTTTTTGGAAAACTAAACCATCATTTTCAACTTTTCGAAAAATCAAATCAATTTTTGTGAACTCCTCTTCAGTCACATCATTTAAGCTTACAGTACTTAATAACTTGTCACCATACTCTTTTACCATAGGCATATGAATATCATCAATTTCAATATAGAACCAATCCTCATGTTCTAATTGTGCCTCTGGATCAAACTTTATAATATTGTCAGGTTCAATCATTGGGGCAACTAGTTCTGAAATATCGTCCGAGTTATCTAATTTTCTATATTTCTGATCCACTTTTACTAAAAACATATTACTCCTTCTCCAAAAATGTAAAATTATTTATTCTTACTAAATTCTGAATTTCACCAACTTCTTTTACATCATTTCTCTTACTGTAAATTATATAAGTATTACCAATCTCATCTTGTACCTTATAATACCTATATTTAAGTAACCAAATAAGATTAAAATAATAAGATTTTTCCATTAAAACAAACCATATCCCAAATATAAATAACACAATAAACATTTGATAAATTAAACTTAAACTACCCAAACCAAGCATTATGACAAACAAACCTATATACGTTGGAATAATTTCATGCTCAACTGGTTGAATTGAGACGATGTTAGCCGTATCAGATTTTACTTCTTTTTCAAAACATTTCAGTAATCCAAATGCAACTACTAGCATTACTAAAATCAAAATAATTATTTTAGTAATACTCGCCAATAAATTTTCAATATTTGGAAAAATATTTATAGTAAAAATAAACAAAATTAAACCAGGAAAAAAAGAACTGAACGACAAAAATAATCTTTCTAAAAATTTCATTAGGGAACCTCAAATAAACATATCCTGCAAGAGTTTCTTTTTCAGTATTTCTAACTGAGAAATTTTTTCTTGGTGAGAGTTGATGAGGTTATCTAGGTTTGAGAAATAGGCACCGATGGCTTGTTGTTCTTCGATAGATGGAATCCTAACTGGCATAACTAAAAAATCCTCTGGATGGATACGCTTTGCTTTTCTGGAACCATTCGCGATTAAGCCTTGATATTCGTAAAATTCTCTTCTCATTACATACTCAAGTAAAAATTTAGAATCGATGTTTTGAATATCAAAAGTTGGTAAATCTAACGTTGACTGATAACCATTAAGTTCATTTGGGATAATTCCAAATGCTTGATTTTGAAAATCTAGTTTACTGTATATAAACTGTCCACCTTTTCGAATAAAGTATTGCGTATTCGAACTACCAGCATACTTCTCTTCCTTTTCTATAACTCCTTTTCCCCAAAGTTTGACAGTTATTTTTTTTGCAGTTAGACCTGTGTCACCTGAAATTCTACTTTCAGTAAGATAAGGCTCTAAAGTATCTTTTCCCCACTCCTCTTCAAATCCATCCAAACGAATCTCAGGAACTGTCTGTCCATCTTTGGGAAACATCTTGGAAAGCATAGTCGCCTTGAGAGATTGGTAGTTAGTGAGATTATCCTTGTATCTCGCCAGAAGATCGTCGAGGGTGCGGAAGAGGGCGCCGATGGCGGTTTGTTCATCTAGAGCAGGAACTGAGGTTTTTATAGAGTAAAAATCGCTATGGTTTAAATCAGGTATAGTTGAGTTTCCTGCTCTAATTATAATTTCTTTTTGAATATCATTTGATGTTAACAGATAATATAAAAACATTTTAGAGGTTTCAAATTTATCATAATCAACCTTAAAAAAATTGTTATGAAATGCACCAGAAATATTTGTAATCACTTTTCCTGTATTTCCAGTTCTAGTCATTAAAATATCATCTACAGTACAAATAACATTCTCAGATGGAGATTCGATATAATATTTCTTTGTAGAATTTGGATTTAAAAATTCATTTGTAATATAAAAATATCTATGTTCTCCATCTTCTAAAAATCTACTAGAAATTGCAATTTGTAGACCTTGAGACAATTTTGTAAAATCTTTAAATCTCTTTTTATCCCATTCTTCTTTAAAAGAATCGAACCTAATTTCAGGCACATTATCATTTTCTTTTAATTTCATCCATACTCCCACACTTTATTTAACAGCCAGTATAAAATTTCCAATAGTGTTTAAAACGCTCTTCATAGTGATTGTCTTTAAAAATCTGATAAAAAAGATCTCTCATTTCATCTGTATAAACATTTAATTTATGTCAGATAGAATTTGATATTTTATTTAAATAATCAACATAGCAATAATATTCGAAGTTTACTATTTTCATAATTCACAAACGCATATTTTATAAAAAGTTTCCGAAAGAGCATTTAATTTTATATATTTTTTTCTTTCCTTAACTTTATGATTAAGCAACTCTTGTATCTTTATTTGACAATTCAATTTTTGAAATATTACATCATACGCTGAGGACGAGCGTACTAAACTATAATTTAAATCATTATTATAGTTATAACCATCAGGAATTTCAATCAATCCTAACCTAACCAAATTTGCTAATGAAACTAAAACAACTTCATACTCTCTATCCATCCATGTAATATTTTCAATTGTAGTAACTTCAGAAATTTCATCACTATTAGTAATATATAAGTCAATAATAGGTTTAATTGGCCTCTCCATTATTTCTTTAAAAACAATCGCATCTATAGGACTTAGTTGTTTTATTATCTCAACAAATGAAGGATGCACTTTATCCTTCATTCCTAATACCATTGCTTTTGATAATAAATTTGCATATAAATTCCTAAGTTCCTCACTATCCATTGAATATGAGAGTGCAATAATTGCTGGTATCGCGACATGCGGTTCTGGACTAACCAATTCCTCTGGCTTAACATGCTGTAATCGTTCCGCCAGAAGTATTTTAGTTTTTTCTATGTTATATTCTTTATTCAGCAACCATATATCTAAAGGCTGAAAAAGAGTATTAATCAATTTAAGAGGTCTTGCAATAAATTGACCTATTTCCCTTATAGCCGGTTTGGCACCATCGTCATAAATATTCGGAATCACTTCCTTACCGATTTTAATAAAATCTTCTTCGTCAAGCATTTGATACCTCTACAATAAAAACCATTAAATAAAATTTACAAAGAACTTATCGCTTTATATTTCTCAAAACTATACCGAGAAATTTCCTCAACTCCCAGCATCTGATATTTTTCTTTTACTTTCACAAAGTAAGAACCAATTAATTCTTTTGGAATTATTTCATTAGATAGTTCTTCCGCGTTCAAATCTCCTCGCATAGCCAACCATGGTTCCTCTTCATGAGTAAATTCTTCTAATACTTTTCCATTAAATATAGCAAAATTCTTCAATACACTATCTATTAAACTACATTCAAAAAATGTAAGGCCACCTCCAATATCACTCTTTATATTCAATTGAATGGGATTATATCCAAAAGATTGATATTTAAAATAAACATCTCTATATACAGGACCATGTACCCAAGCCTCGCAATCACGAGAAAAAATATAGTCCTTCTTAAAAGCAAAATAAAATCCTTGTACATAGTATAAAAGTTTTTGTAAAGCTAACGGTGTAATCTCATTATTTTTTGATAATAAATAGTGTATAACTTGAGTAAGTTTATCATCATTTTCATTATTTAAAATTTCATCAACCTTTTCTACACTCTTATTAAATGCTACATCTGTAATATTATCTTTATTTGTTACCAAAATTTCTTTAAAAATATCGGGTTTTTTTAATATTTCTTTCAATTTATCAGAATAAGCAGGTTTTGGAATATCACCATTTAAATATCTTTGAATAGTATTAATTCCCCATCCCAAAAGCTGAGCTAATGGTTTAGCTCCAATACTATATTTTTCAGTAATATTTATTATATCCTCATTTGAGATAATACCATTCTCACGCCTAAAAGCTTCATAGATAGCTTGTTTATTATGTTCGTTAATTTCTTCAACATAAATAGGCTTATTACAATTAACACAATAAGCAGTCTTACCTGAAAAAGTATATTTTTTTCCTTTTAATGACCGTGTTAATTCTTCAACAACTACTTTATAATTTACTGACTCTAAACAATTTTCGCATAATATTTTTTTATTATTCATTATTAGCGCTCCTTTCAAGAGAGAGGCCTTCTCTAAAAGAGAGAAAATTTATTTAAATTGATAATTCAATACTTTTGATTCATCTGGCCTATGAAAAGATACAACGACTAAAAAAGGTTGATGTTTATTATCGTCTTTAATTATTAGTTTAACGTACACAACAACCTGCAAGTCATCACCAAATAAATCACTTAAAGTAAATTCAGGGGCAAACAGATAATAATCTTCATGATTCCGTGAAATATCGTACGGATGTAAGCATTCACAAAAATCACTATACTCGATTTGCATTAACAACTCACAAATTTTTTCATCATTCAAATCAAATTCAAATATGAATTCCTCATTCTTTTCACGGTTTTCTCCAGTTGAAATCCTATATCTTTTACACTGAATTAATTTTTTAATTTCTTTTAATAAATTTTCAATTTCTAATTGACTATACATTAAAAATATTTAACCTTTCTGTTCAATTTTCATTTAGTATCCTCCTTATATCCACAATGATAGTACCATTTTTTTAAAAAAAAGTCAAAAAAAGCACTATTTTTTTAAAAAATAGTGCTAAAATCTAAAACATTCAAAAACAATATAGTGTTTCTTCCCAGCTTCTTTTATCTCCCAACTCTCAACGGCTCAATGACTTCCTCCACCAGTTGGGTATAAGCTTCCTTGATTTGTTTTTTATAGAGGAGAGGATTGAGGGCATCCGCCACCTCTAGCTTATAGTCCTGATAACGCTGGCTCTTGGTCAGCTGGCTTTCTCCTAGTTGTTTTTTAGCTCCCTTACGGTAATGTTCGACATAGTAACGGAGTTCATCCTCGCCGACATACCAGCGCTTGCTAAAGACTTGGATGTGTTGCTGGATGACAGCCTCGATCATCTGATCCAAAATATTTGCGATAGACTGACCACGATAGCTTTCTGGATGTTCTTGGACCTCTCTCCAAAGTTCAGTGATGATCTGGGCAAGATTTGGATTGGTCTTCTCAAGACTCTGAATATAGTTATCCACGGCTTCCCTATCTTGAGCGCTTAGGTTCTTTTCTTGACTTTGACCTTGTTCAATCAGGCTTTGGATCAAGGTTAAGATATAGGCATAGTTGATCTCATCAACTTGGATAGACTCCAATTCATAGTGGATATCAAGTGGTTCACCATCGTCATCATCCTCTACTCGGCTTTTTAATTCTGCAAGGACATTTCGATAAAGTCCCAGATACCTTTCCAACTTTTCTCCATCAAGTCCCGTCTGACTGTAAAGCTCTTCCTCATCATACTCTTTATACACTCGGATAGAGGCTAGGTATTTATCAAAGGCTTGATAGGTTTTAGCTAGTTTCCTCAACTCAGGCGTAGAGATTTGTTCGATTTGGAGTCCTTCCTCAGGATCATCAGTGACAAGATTTTTGAAATCACTGCAACTCCGTAAAAAGTTCCTCTTTTCCTCTTCCCAACTCGGAGCTAGGACCTCGTTTTCACCACCATTTGAGTAGAGCTTGAGGGCATTATCTACTACTTCCTTAAAGGCTAGAGGCTTTTGGAAGGTGATGATATGACCGTAGGCCTTACTGCTATCAAATATTCGATTGGTTCGGCTAAAAGCCTGAATCAAGTCCTGCGGTTGCATGGGTTTTCGGTCGATAAAGAGAGTCGATAGACAAGGGGCATCAAATCCCGTTAAGAGACGATTGACCACGATAACCAAGTCCAACTGCTCATTGCGATAGAGGTATTTGTCCTGCTTTCGAGCTAGACGGTTATTGACATCCGTATTAAAGCCACGAAGATCCGCCATGGTAAAGTGGGTATCAAACTCTTGGTTGTAGTCCTCTAAGACCTGCTTCATGTGATCTTGATTGGCTCTTGAGTCTTCTTCATTTTCTGTGACCGAGTAGGTGATAGTCGCCTTTGGAAAGTCAGGAAGGACCTGCTTGACTCTCTCCGATACCTTGACTCTCGTCTCCCCAGCCTTGACTCGTTTGAGCAGGTCATAGTAGGCTTGGGCTTGAGGGATTGACTTGACGGTCAGGATGGCATTATAGGTCTTACCCACTCCTTTTTGGAAGCCTAGCTGTTGACGGGATTTATTGATAATGGCATCCAAGACTTCCAGCATATGCTCCTCATTCTCATACACGGTATCTGGTATGTCATTTTCGGATTTATCCGTGATGAGGGTATTGCGATAATCTACCTTAAAACCTAAAACTGCTCCATCATGGATGGCTTCCTTGACTGTATACTCATGGAGACGGTCTCCGTACTGTTGCTGGGTGGTTTGAGCTAGATCGCCGACTTGCTGGCGTTTATTTTCCTTAAAGATAGGTGTGCCTGTAAAACCATACCAGAGAGATTGTGGGAAAAAGACCTTAATGTCTTTTTGTGTTTGTGGCGTCACGGCACGGTGGCATTCATCCACGACAAAGGCCACTCGGAGACCCTTGGTTTTGTCAGCATCACGCTGGTAAAGTCCTTGCTCAAACTTACGCATCATGGTGGTAATTTTCTGGATGGTCGTTACCACCACACTCTTATCATTACTTCCTAGTCGCTTGACCAAATCATGAGTATTATCCGTCTCATCAATATCAATGACATCATTGGTCGCATAGGAGAGAAATGACGAAGTAGTCTGTTGGTCCAAGTCTCTGCGGTCAACGACAAAAATCGTCTTTTGGATGGATGGAATCTGGAGGAGATTCCGAGCTACCTTATAGGAGGTCAAGGTCTTCCCTGAACCTGTCGTATGCCAAACATAGCCTGATGCTTGCTGGCGAGAGGCTTCTTGCACTGCTTCGATTGCATGGATCTGATAGGGGCGCAAGAGGATGAGAGCCTTCTTACTATCATCAAGGACAGAATACTGCATGACCATCTGATGAGCGCGAGGGATGGAAAGGACTTCGTGGGCAAAGCTGGTCAAGCTCGTTATGGGGTGGTTATCCTTATCCACCCACTTGGTTAGAAATTGCTTGTTGAGTTTGTTTTCTCTAGCTGCAGCGATATAGCGTGTGTCTACTTTATTGGTCACAACAAACATCTGTAAGCTAGAGTAGATGCCACGGAACTTGCCTTCGCGGTCATATTTTTTAATTTGATGAAAAGCATCTAAAAAAGCAACTCTGGGACTTTTAAGCTCGATTTGAATCATGGGAAGGCCATTAATCAAGAGGGTCACATCTAGCCTGCGGTCTTGATCCTGAGGATTTATCTTATCTCTCTCGACTTGGTTGACAACCTCATAACTAGACTTGCCAGCTGCGATATTGTCTCGCCAAATGACAGATAAACGGATAGTCCCCAAACTAGCATCTTCTCTCTGAACCTCAACCTTGGCAATGCCATTTTCGCCGACCAACCACTTGGCCGCATCATAGTAGCTAACAAAGTTCAGTTGATTCTTTATCTGGCGTTTTTCCTGTTCTGTCAGGGGATGATCTGCCAATAGAGCCACATTGTTCTGGGCTAGCTTTTCAAAGAAGTTTTCCCATAATTGCTCTTCTGTTTTAAGGTCATCTCTGTAAGTCCATTGACTTTCCCCAGTTACCAGTTGGCTGATCAATTGTTTTTCTATCTCCAGTTCTGGTTTTACCTGTATCATACTCTCTCCTTTGCTACTTGTCTGCTCCCTTTATTATAGCATGTTTAGGCTCAAAATCCATCACTCTTACCTCATCAAAAACACTCATCCCCCCTTTCTCCTCCAAAATATGGTATAGTAGAAATATACTATCTATGAGGAGTTTACATGTCACAGGATACACAAATGAAAGCTGTTTCTCCCCTTCTGCAGCGAGTTATCAATATCTCATCGATTGTCGGTGGGGTTGGGAGTTTGATTTTCTGTATTTGGGCTTATCAGGCTGGGATTTTACAGTCTAAGGAAACCCTCTCTGCCTTTATCCAGCAGGCAGGGATCTGGGGGCCACCTCTCTTTATCTTTTTACAGATTTTACAGACTGTCGTTCCTATCATTCCTGGGGCCTTGACCTCGGTGGCTGGGGTCTTTATCTACGGACACATCATCGGGACTATCTACAACTATATCGGCATCGTGATTGGCTGTGCCATTATCTTTTATCTGGTGCGACTCTATGGAGCTGCCTTTGTCCAGTCTGTCGTCAGCAAGCGCACCTATGACAAGTATATCGGTTGGTTAGATAAGGGCAATCGTTTTGACCGTTTCTTTATCTTTATGATGATTTGGCCCATTAGTCCAGCTGACTTTCTCTGTATGCTGGCTGCCCTGACCAAGATGACCTTCAAACGCTATATGATTATCATCATTCTGACCAAGCCCTTTACCCTCGTGGTTTATACCTACGGTCTGACCTATATTATCGACTTCTTCTGGCAAATGCTTTGACACATAAAAAATCCGTTTGGTTTCCCAAGCGGATTTTGTGCTTTATTTTGAAACTTCTTTTGCAAGAACAAAGTTTCCAAGAGTAGCAGAACCATTTCCTGCTACCGCTGGCGTTACAATGTAATCACGCACATCTGGTACTGGTAGGTAACCATTGAGAAGAGATGTAAATTTCTCACGGACACGGTCCAGCATGTGTTGTTGAGCCATGACTCCTCCACCAAAGACAATCACGTCTGGGCGGAAAGTCACTGTCGCATTGACCGCAGCTTGAGCGATATAGTAGGCTTGGACATCCCAAACAGGGTTATTGAGTTCAATATTTTCCCCACGTACACCTGTACGAGCTTCCAAACTTGGACCAGCTGCATAGCCTTCCAAACATCCCTTATGGAAAGGACAAACACCCTTAAACTCTTTTTCAATATCCATTGGGTGTCTAGCCACATAGTAATGACCCATTTCAGGATGACCCACACCGCCGATAAATTCGCCACGTTGGATGACACCTGCACCGATACCTGTACCGATTGTGTAGTATACCAAGTTTTCGATACGACCACCAGCATTGTTACGGGCAACCACTTCACCATAAGCAGAGCTGTTTACATCTGTAGTAAAGTACATTGGCACGTTGAGGGCGCGACGAAGGGCACCAAGCAAGTCCACATTTGCCCAGTTTGGTTTTGGAGTCGTTGTGATAAAGCCATAAGTTTTTGAGTTTTTGTCAATATCAATCGGACCAAATGAACCAACTGCAAGACCAGCAAGGTTGTCGAATTTTGAGAAGAACTCAATGGTTTTATCGATTGTTTCGATTGGAGTTGTTGTTGGAAATTGTGTTTTTTCTACAACGTTAAAGTTTTCATCACCGACAGCACAGACAAACTTTGTACCGCCCGCTTCCAAGCTTCCATATAATTTTGTCATGATAAACCTCTTGTTTTTATTTTCTTTATTATAGCATATTTCGAAAGTCTAAATTTCTCTATTTTTTAGATTTTCCTCTGTAAATCTTACCATTCAAGCAAAAACGAACAAACATGTCATTTGTTCGTTTTCGCATTAGAGAGGATTGATTAGATTTTCACTTCGATCACAGCATCCCCCTTCGCAACTGAACCTGTTGCGACTGGAGCTACTGAAGAGAAGTCAGCTGTGTTTGTAACGATAACCATTGTTGTATCATCAAGTCCAGCTGCAGCGATTTTGTTTGAGTCAAATGTTCCAAGAACATCTCCTGCTTTAACCTTGTCACCTTGAGCAACTTTTGCTTCAAAACCTTCACCGTTCATAGTTACAGTGTCGATACCAACGTGAATCAAAACTTCAGCACCATCAGTTGTTTTCAAACCAAAAGCATGTCCTGTTGGAAAGGCAATTGAAACTTCAGCATCAGCTGGTGCATATACCACACCTTGACTTGGTTTCACAGCGATACCTTGCCCCATAGCTCCGCTTGAGAAGACTGGGTCATTGACATCAGCAAGAGCGACAACATCACCAACAATAGGAGTTACAAGTGTTTCATTTTGAAGAGCTGCTGGAATGTTACCAGTTGTTTCTTCTTGGACCAAACGTTCTGTCTCTACTTCAGTAGCAACTTCTTTTTCATCCTCATAACCAAACATGTAAGTAAGAGCAAAACCAAGTGCAAATGATACAGCTACCATAAGAAGGTATAGTGGAAGTTGTCCATTACCGATGTAAAGCATTGTACCAGGGATGATAGTGATACCACTACCAGTACCAGCAAGTCCAAGGATTGAAGCCAATCCACCACCGATTGCACCAGCAATCAATGAAAGGAAGAATGGTTTACGGAAACGCAAGTTCACCCCGAAGATAGCAGGCTCTGTAATACCGAGGAAGGCAGAAAGAGCAGCTGGGAAAGCAAGTGTTTTCAGTTTTGGATTTTTAGTTTTAACACCAACCGCAACAGTCGCAGCACCTTGGGCTGTCATAGCCGCAGTGATGATCGCGTTGAATGGATTAGCATGGTCAGCAGCAAGCAATTGCACTTCAAGCAAGTTGAAGATGTGGTGCACACCTGACACGACAATCAATTGGTGAACCCCACCAATCAAGAAACCACCAAGACCAAATGGCAAGCCAAGAATTGCTTTTGTACCAATAAGGATGTAGTTTTCAACAACGTGGAAGACTGGTCCGATAACAAAGAGCCCAAGGATAGACATGACCAAAAGTGTCACGAATGGTGTTACCAAGAGGTCAATGACATCTGGAACAACCTTGCGGACAGCTTTTTCAAATTTAGCTCCGACAACCCCGATGATGAAGGCTGGAAGAACAGAACCTTGCAAACCAACAACAGGGATGAAACCAAAGAAGTACATAGCTGTTACTTCACCACCTGAAGCGACTGCCCAAGCGTTTGGAAGTGAGCCAGAAACAAGCATCATACCAAGAACGATACCAACGGCAGGATTTCCACCAAATACACGGAAGGTTGACCACACAACCAAACCTGGCAAGATGATAAAGGCTGTATCTGTCAAGATTTGAGTGTAAGTTGTCACATCAGCTGGAAGTGTCATTCCAAGAGCAGTCAAGAGACCACGCACACCCATGAAGAGACCTGTCGCTACGATAACTGGGATGATTGGAACGAAAACGTCACCGAAAGTACGGATAGCACGTTGGAACCAGTTCCCTTGTTTAGCAGCTTCTGCTTTCATGTCATCTTTAGATGATGTTGGCAAACCAAGTGCAACAACTTCATCGTACATTTTGTTAACTGTACCTGTACCAAAGATGATTTGGTATTGACCTGAGTTAAAGAAAGCACCTTGAACTTTTTCCAAGTTCTCAATCACTTCTTTATTGATTTTTCCTTCATCTTTGACCATGACACGAAGACGAGTCGCACAGTGGGCAACACTGTTGACATTTTCACGTCCGCCCAAGGCATCGATGACTTTTTTTGCAATTTCCTGATTGTTCATTTGCAAAAATCTCCTTATATAAAATTTTGTTCTTGTTTGAAAGCGATTTTATCCGCCCTACGACTATTATTTTATCATGTTTTAGAAATATGTCAAGCGTTTTGCAGAAAAAATATTCTATCCACTTAGTAAGCATGCTTTAGATTGATTGATTTTGACTGTTTTATCAGGTATTCCTTGAAAAAATAAGTTTAAAATCTTATTTAAAAGGGTTTTGTTTCATTCTCTTTCATATTTTCGTGAAAATTTGATTGATTTCCTGCATTTATTTTGTGATAAACGTTTGACAGTTTTTTCTCTTTTTTAACATAAAAGGCTTGCTTTTTTTTCCGAAAACGGTTACTATTAAAAGTGATAAGATTTTTGGAGGAATGAATGAATGGAATGGACAACTGAGCGTCGTTACAGACTTTATCAAGATTGGACGCAAGAAGAAATTCAACATATAAAAGAAAATATGGCACAATCTCCATGGCATACTCATTACCATGTTGAGCCAAAAACAGGACTTCTCAATGACCCCAATGGCTTTTCTTACTTTGATGGGAAGTGGATTGTCTTTTATCAGAACTTTCCTTTTGGTGCAGCCCACGGTTTGAAATCTTGGGTTCAATTGGAAAGTGAGGACTTGGTTCATTTCACAGAAACTGGAGTCAAAGTTTTGCCTGACACTCCATTAGATAGCCACGGTGCCTACTCTGGTTCTGCCATGCAGTTTGGCGATAACTTATTCCTATTTTATACAGGAAATGTCCGCGATGAAAATTGGATCCGTCACCCATACCAGATTGGGGCTTTGATGGATAAGGAAGGCAATATTACGAAGATTGACAAGATCTTAATTGACCAGCCGGCAGACTCTACAGACCACTTCCGCGATCCGCAAATTTTTAATTTTAAAGGTCAATACTATGCCATCGTCGGTGGACAAGATTTGGAGAAAAAAGGCTTCGTTCGTCTCTACAAAGCTATTGACAACGACTACACAAACTGGCAAGCTGTTGGCGACCTTGACTTTGCTAACGACCGCACTGCCTATATGATGGAATGCCCAAATCTGATCTTTGTAGGGGAGCAACCTGTCCTTCTTTACTGCCCACAAGGATTGGATAAGAAAGTTCTAGATTACGATAATATCTATCCAAATATGTATAAGATTGGGGCTTCCTTTGACCCTGAAAATGCCAAAATGGTAGATGTGTCTCAACTTCAAAACATGGACTATGGTTTCGAAGCCTATGCAACTCAAGCCTTCAACGCTCCTGATGGACGTGCTCTAGCTGTTAGCTGGCTTGGCTTGCCTGATGTTTCTTACCCATCTGACCGTTTTGACCATCAAGGAACCTTCTCTTTGGTCAAAGAATTGACTATCAAAGACAGCAAACTCTACCAATACCCAGTCGCAGCTATCAAGGACCTTCGTGCTACTGAAGAAGCCTTCTCAAACCGTGTCCAAACCAAGAACACTTACGAACTTGAACTCAACTTGGAAGCCAATAGCCAGAGCGAGATTGTCTTACTTGCTGATAAAGAAGGCAAGGGACTTTCCATCAACTTTGACCTTGTAAATGGTCAAGTGACAGTAGATCGTAGCCAAGCTGGAGAACAGTATGCCCAAGAATTTGGAACTACTCGTTCTTGCCCTATCGAGAATCAGGCTACTACTGCTACAATCTTCATCGATAACTCTGTCTTTGAAATTTTCATCAATAAAGGAGAAAAAGTATTTTCTGGTCGTGTCTTCCCACATGCGGACCAAAATGGGATCCTAATTAAATCTGGAAACCCAACTGGAACTTACTATGAATTAGATTATGGTCGCAAAACTAACTGATGTCGCCAAACTTGCAGGCGTCAGCCCTACTACCGTTTCTCGGGTTATCAATAAAAAAGGCTATTTATCAGAGAAAACCATTCAAAAGGTTAATGAAGCCATGCGGGAATTGGGCTATAAACCCAACAACCTAGCTCGTAGTCTGCAAGGAAAATCAGCTAAGTTAATCGGCCTGATTTTCCCCAATATTTCCAACGTTTTCTATGCAGAATTGATTGATAAGCTGGAGCACCAACTCTTCAAAAATGGTTACAAGACCATCATCTGCAACAGTGAGCACGATTCTGAGAAGGAACGCGAATACATCGAAATGTTGGAAGCCAATCAGGTGGACGGCATCATTTCGGGTAGTCACAACTTGGGAATCGAAGACTACAATCGAGTGACAGCACCAATTATTTCCTTTGACCGAAACCTATCGCCAGACATTCCTGTCGTTTCCTCTGACAACTACGCTGGTGGGGTTCTCGCAGCCCAGACATTGGTTAAGACAGGTGCCCAGTCTATCATCATGATTACAGGTAATGACAATTCCAATTCGCCAACTGGACTACGCCACGCTGGTTTTGCATCTATTCTCCCCAAAGCACCTATTATCAATGTTTCCAGTGACTTTTCTCCTGTCAGAAAAGAAATGGAAATCAAAAATATCTTGACTCGTCAAAAACCAGATGCCATTTTTGCTTCAGATGATTTGACAGCTATTTTGGTCATTAAAATTGCTCAAGAGCTGGGCATTTCTGTCCCTGAAGAGCTCAAGGTCATCGGCTATGATGGAACCTACTTTATCGAGAATTACTACCCTCAATTGACTACTATCAAGCAACCCTTGAAAGAGATTACCCAACTCACTGTTGACCTTCTCTTACAGAAGATCGAAGGCAAGGAAGTCGCAACAACCGGTTACTTCTTACCAGTTACTCTATTGCCTGGAAAAAGTATTTAATACTCAATGAAAATCAAAGAGCAAACTAGGAAGCTAGCCACAGGCTGTACTTGAGTACGGCAAGGCGAAGCTGACGTGGTTTGAATTTGATTTTCGAAGAGTATAAGCACAAGAAAACTCAGACCGATCAGTCTGAGTTTTTTATGATCTTAAATTTTCGAGATAGCTCTGGGCTGTCTCTAAGTTAAAGGTTTTATCTGCGATGAGTCGCTCAACTAAGGGAGCTACCTCGGACTCACTGGCACCTGCTAGGAGTGCCAAGGATTTGGCCTGCAATTTCATGTGGCCTTGCTGGATTCCTGTACTCACCAAGGCTTTGAGGGCCGCAAAGTTTTGGGCGAGACCGATAGAAACGATAAGCTGGGCTAATTCTTTGGCAGAAGGATTTCCCAGTAGCTCATGACTGAGGGCTACACGAGGGTTGAGGCCGATAGAACCACCCTTGGTCGCTACAGGCATGGGCAGAGTCATCTCACCAACCAATTCTTCTGTTTCCAAGTCTAGGCGCCAAGAGCTAAGACCTTGGTAATGTCCATCTCGACTGGCAAAGGCATGGGCTCCCGCCTCAATGGCACGCCAGTCATTACCAGTGGCAATCAAAATGGCATCAATACCATTAAAAATCCCTTTATTGTGGGTAGTAGCTCGATAAGGATCAGCCTGTGCAAATTGACTAGCCAAAGCTATTTTCTCCGCAATCTCTCGCCCTTGATCCTTTTGGCGACTCAAGTAGCGAAAGGCGATGCGACAGCTTGCTGTCACCAGAGAATCGGTCGCGTAATTAGACAGAATACCCATAAGACTCTGACCCTGACTGAGTTCTTCTAAGACTGGTTTCAAGGCTTCCAACATGGTGTTGAGCATATTGGCTCCCATGGCTTCTTGAGTATCAACATGAAGATAGACGACGAGGAAGTCTGTTTCACCTTTAATCTGATCTACATGCAAATCACGCGCCCCACCTCCACGTTTGACTATAGAAGGATAGGCTTGATTGGCAAGTTCCAAGAGTTCGGCTTTCTTACTGGCAATTTTCTCTTGCGCTTGTTCAGGATTAGCAACTTGATAAAGAGCTACCTGCCCAATCATCCGGCGCTCATGAACCTGAGCAGTAAAGCCACCTGCACGCTTGATGATTTTACTGGCATAGCTGGCCGCAGCAACCACGGACGGTTCTTCTGTCACATAGGGAACTGTGTATTCCTGACCGTTGACAAGGACCTCTGGAACCAGCGAATAAGGCAGAGAAAAAGTTCCCACTACATTCTCACTCAGCTGGTCTGCGACAGTCACGCTAATGTGTTCATCCTGCTCCAGACTGGTTTGTTTTTCAGGACTAAGGAGCGCCTGAGCTTTTAACAACTCGAGGCGCTCTTGGTATGATTTTTTAGAAAATCCATTCCAACTTATCTTCATTATTTTTCAACCTTGTTATAACGGCGTTGGTGGTCAACAATTTCAACCAAGGCAAAATCTTGATTTTCATAGCCAGCAAACTGGGCAGAGTTTGTTTCATCTAAGTCTACTTCCTCAAAGAAGACTTTTTCATAGTCAGCAACAGACAGGGCAGTTCGTTGGTTGAGCTTGTTCAAGCGGTCTTTATCCAGATAAGCTTCATAACCTTCAACCAATTCACCACTGAAGAACTCAGCCACAGCACCACTTCCGTAACTATAAAGGGCAATTTTATCGCCAGCCTTCAAGCTATCTGTATTTTCCAAGAGAGACAAAAGTCCAAGGAAAAGGGAACCTGTATAGATATTCCCTACCTTTTGACTGTAAAGAATAGACTGGTCAAAGTGCTTTTGCAAGAGGTCTTTTTTCTCTTGAGGCAGGCTCTTATCCATGATTTTTTTCAAGCCTTTTAGCGCTAATTTAGGGTAAGGCAAGTGGAAACAAACAGCCGCAAAATCATCCAAAGTAAGCTGGTAGCGTTTTTGGTATTCAAGCCAAGTCGTTTTCAAACTATCCAAATATTGTTGGGTAGAATAGACACCATTTACATAAGGAGTTGTTGAGTAATTTGGACGCCAGAAATCCATGATGTCACGAGTCTGAGCCACATTGTCATTATTAAAGGCCATAATGCGTGGATTTTGTGTAATTAACATGGCCACACTGCCAGCACCCTGAGTTGGTTCTCCTGGAGTTTCAATACCGTACTTGGCAATATCACTGGCAATGACCAAAACCTTGGACTCTGGAGAATTTTCCACATGCAATTTGGCATAATGAAGGGCAGCTGTCGCTCCATAGCAGGCTTCTTTAATCTCGAAACTACGAGCAAAAGGCTGGATTCCCAGCAAACCATGCACAAAGACGGCCGCAGCTTTACTCTGGTCAATTCCTGACTCAGTCGCCACAATGACCATATCGATTTCTTGTCTTTCTTGCTCAGTTAAAATAGAGTCACTTGCACTGGCCGCCAAGGTCACGATATCCTCAGTTAGGGGCGCAATACTCAATTCCTTGAGTAAGAGTCCTTTGCTTAATTTTTCAGGGTCAATTCCCCTCGCTTCTGCTAAGTCTTGTAATTTCAAGACATATTGACTGGTCGCAAAACCAATCTTATCAATACCGATTGTCATATTTACCTCTGTTTTATCATTCATTGTAAAAAATCGTTCTATACTATTTTATCACAAATGGCAGTAAAAGAGAGAAAAAAGACTTGATTCACCAAATCAAGTCCCTTATGAATCTAACTTTTATGCTGTTTTCGTAAGTGAGAATACAGTCTGAGAATCACTGTTCCGCTAGCCATTCCAATGGAAATCACCAAAGCCAGCATAACAACCAAGGTTGCACTGGCAATGGCGTGACTGTAATCTCCCGTCACAAAAAAGGCAGTTGTCCGATAAGAAAGATAACCCGGAACTAGAGGTGCCAAGATGGCTAAGATAAAGACCACAGCAGGTGTCTTATAAAGAATACTTAAAATCTGGCTGATACAAGAACCGATAATGGCTGCAATAAAAGTAGCCACAATAACATTGGTCGGTTCCTTGAGCAAGAGATAAATCAGCCAGACAGCCATGCCCAAAATCCCTCCTGGTAAGAGCATAGAACGTTGAACATTGAGTACGATTAAAAAAGTGATAATGGCAAGAAGACTTGCTACTGCTTGTAATAAAAAGGTTGTTAGTGTCATATTAATTCATCAATACCAAGGCGACAGAAGTTCCCGCCCCTAAAGCAAGGGTAATGAGCAGGGATTCAAACATCTTACTCATACCAGAGTTTATGTGGTTGGTCATAATATCACGAACCGCATTGGTCAAGGCAATCCCTGGTACAAACGGCATGACCGCACCAGCTATAATCAAATCTGCCGTTGAAGGAAAGCCTGTGTAGCGAGCCCAAAACTGGGCTATCATCCCAAAAACAAAGGCTCCAGCAAAGGATGTCACAAAGGGAATTCGGATAAACTTCTCTACATAGAGGGAAAAGGCAAAACCAAATAAGGTAGCCACTCCTGCCCCAAGTGCGTCGTAGATATTTCCACTAAACATAATCGAAAAGAAAGGAGCACTAAAGGTTGCAGCCAAAGTTACCTGCAACTTAGTATAAGGAAGGGGTTGGGCTTGCAAGGCCTTCAATTGCTTGAAGGCTGTCTTTAAATCAAGATTTCCTCCTACCAACTGACGAGAAATTTGGTTCACATCACAGACTTTTTCGATGTTATAAGAAGATGAGGTCACGCGTTTCATTCGCGAAATATTGGTATTTTCAATGGAGAAAAAGATGGCAGCAGGCATGGCAAGAACATTGCAATCCACAATCCCCTGCGAATGCGCAATCCGAATCATGGTATCTTCTACACGATGAATCTCTGAGCCACTTTTGAGAAGAATGGTTCCAGCTAACATAATCAGATCGATGACGGCATTTAATTCTCTTGATTCTTCCATACTTTCCTCCTTTTATCAACTTCCTCTATTCTATCACAAATCTGGAGTCAAAAAAAATCTTTGCCATGAAATCATGACAAAGATTCATTTAATTACGTGAATTTTCGTGGCTTCCCTCACTACTTGATTGATTAGTAGAATGAGTATCTCCTCGTTGATTTCCTTGCTGGTTCCCCTGACTTGGTGTTGTAGTAGAACCTTGGTTTCCACGTTGGGCTGGTGCTGATGATGATGTTGACGGCGGTGTTTTCGGTTTGTAAATTGAAATCTTGATGCGTGTCTTATTCAAATCTACCTTTTCACCCGCTCTTGGACTCTGTTCAACAACGGTACCTTCAGCAGTTCCGGAAGGAGCTGTGGTAACTTCTACAACTTCAATGTTGGCTTCTTTAATACCGACAATTTGAACGAGATTATTTTTAGTAAATTCAAGACTAGATCCTATATAACTTGGCATAGCAACGCTGGTTACTTTCTTAGCAATAGTTAAAGTAATTGTTGAGGCCTTACTCAAATCATAAGTTGTTCCAGCTGACGGGCTCTGTCTAAGAACTGTTCCTTCTTCACTCTCGCTTGATTCTTCTTCCTCTATCTTGATGAGATTTTCAGGTACCTTCTTCTGCTTGAGTTCTGCGATAACATCGGTCGATTTACGGCCGATATAATTGCTCAATTGGAAAGATTGCTTACCTGATGAGACAACCAAATTGATTTTCGTTCCTTCTTTTCGACCAGTTCCAGCGTCAGGATCTGTACGGATAATCCGCCCTTCTTCCACCTTTTCACTAGCCTCTGATTTCTCCTCGCCAATCTCAAAATTGGCTTTCTTGAGGGTTTCCTTGGCTTCCGCCACTGTCTGACCTGCCACATCTGGAATGGGAATGGTTGCAGGAGTTCTGGATAATATCCAAATAAGAGAAGCTGCCACCAATACAATGCTGGCCAACAAAATCATATAGCGAACTCTAAATTTCCGTTTCTTAACAGGCTTGGTTGCGTAATTGTCTTCTGAAACCTGCTGACTCGGCTTCGCAGCCTGTGGCTTCGGACTTTGTGTTTGCACCTTAGGAATCGAGGTCAAGGTACTCTGGGATACCTTTGGTAGAGTCTTGGTGTCCGCCTTAGTCGTATCATTAAATACCAGTTTAGGCTCATTGCGACGATTATAAGACAAACTACTAGACAAGTCCACATACATCTCTGCAACTGACTGATAACGATCTGTCAATTTCTTGGCAGTTGCCTTGATGACAACATTCTCTAAAGCCTGAGGCACAGATGGATTCTCAGCTATAACCGATGGCAATGGTTTCTGGAAATGCTGGAGGGCAATGGTCACCGCACTATCCCCGTCATAAGGGATATGGCCTGTCAGCATCTCATAGAAAATAATACCCATGGCATAGATATCACTCTGTACAGTTGCCTTAGAACCACGCGCCTGCTCTGGTGACAAGTAATGAACCGAACCCAGCATAGAGTTAGTCTGAGTCAGACTCGTCTCAGCAAAGGCTACCGCAATCCCAAAATCTGTGACTTTGGCAGTCCCATCTGGTGTCAAGAGGATATTTTGAGGTTTCAGGTCCCTGTGGACAATTCCTCTGGTATGGGCCAAACGCATGGCTAGGAGGATTTGTCCCATGATACGGACGGCTTCTTCATTAGAAAGAGGATAGTGCTCCTTGATATAGCGTTTGAGGTCTAGTCCAGCAACATACTCCATTGCAAGATACTGTTGACCGTCTTCCTCACCAATATCTGTTATCCGAACGATATGAGGATGGTCTAGATCTGCCATAGCTCTCGCTTCACGCTGGAAACGAGCTACAGCTATCGGGTCCGTCTGGTAGTTGGTCCTCAGGACCTTCACTGCCACTTCTTCTCCGTCTAGAATTAAATCCTTGGCCAAATAGACATCTGCCATGCCTCCTCGGCCAATCTGTTTCACAATCCGATAGCGTCCGGCAAAAATCTTGCCGATTTGGATCATTCTGCATCCTCCTCGTTCATAGAAACAAGGGCAACCGTAATGTTGTCTAAACCTCCTGCATTGTTAGCAAAACGCACAAGCGTCGCTGTTTTATCTGCCAAAGGAATATCACTGGTTACAATATCACAAATCTCACTGCCTGAAATCATGTTAGTCAAACCATCACTATTGAGCAAGAGATAGTCACCTGGCTCAAGGGTAATCATTCCAAAATCAGGTTGAACTTCATCTTTTTGACCGATAGATTGAGTAATAATATTTTTCTGTGGATGGCTAGCAGCTTCTTCAGGTGTCAATTGACCAGCCTTGAGCAATTCATTGACCAAAGAATGGTCGCTCGTCAACTGATGGTATTCTTCTCCACGAATCAAGCCGATACGCGAATCACCAATATGAGCATAGATAGCTTGATTGCCAATAATAGCAAGGACTTCCAAAGTAGTTCCCATGCCTCTGTAAGCTTCATCCTGACCAAGCTGATGAATCTTTTGATTTTCAATTTCTAGGTAATGGGCGAACCATTCACGCACTTCATTGACTGTATCGATTTGGGTATCGACCCAAGCTATACCTAGGTCTGTTACCGCCATTTCACTAGCGATATTCCCTGCGCGATGACCTCCCATCCCATCAGCTAAAATAATCATAGTACGTCCAGCTCTATTGACATAGTGGTTGACATAGTCTTGATTATTTGTTCGTTTCTGACCAACATCTGTTAATAATGAAATTTCCATGTGTCAGTTCCTTCCTAATCCGATATCTTGCGAAATTGACTGATGAAGAATCCATCACTTCCATACAATTCAGGTGTAATGAGGATACAGCCGTCTTTCATGATATCCTTACATTCATGTTCTAGTTTTACCTGCTCGAACTCAGGATGACTTTCTAAAAACGCCTTAACGACTTGAAAATTCTCCTCTGAGACAATAGTACAGGTACTATAAGTTATTATACCACCTTTGCGTAGTGTTTGACAAACACTACCTAATATTTCTAGCTGAATTTCCTGCAAGGACGCGAAATCTGCCGTTTCTTTATTGTATTTGATGTCTGGTTTTCGTCGCAGAAGACCGATTCCTGAACAGGGAGCATCCACCAAAATCTTATCAAAAGAATCCTGACCAAAAAACTCATGCACCTTTCTGGCATCCAATTTTTGGGTTTGGACACGGTTTGCTACACCTAAACGCTCTGCATTTTCTTGGATCAAGCTCAGCTTATGGTCATACAAATCTAGAGCAGTAACCTGACCTGTCGTGAGATAAGAGGCTATATGGGCTGTTTTCCCACCTGGAGCCGCACAAGCATCAAGCACTCGCTCATCACCTTGTAAATCAAGCGTCGGAGCAACCAGCTGACTAGACTCGTCTTGAATGGTAATAGCTCCCTCCGCAAACAAATCATGGCCTGCAAAGTGCCCCTGCTCCTTAACCAGACCAAAAGGAGACAAGGATGAATCACTGGCCTCCAACAAGGTTTGTATTTCCTCTTTTCGGCTTAAATCAGTCACACGAATACTGGCCTTGTTGCGCACCAAAAGACTTTCAAAAATAGCTTGCGCTCGCTCTTCGCCGTATTCTTCTTTGAGCTTGGCAACTAGCCAAACCGGAAGGGAATATGCAATAGAGTCACGCTTGTTTTTTCGTTTGATGCTGGTGATATCTGGCCATCCTTCACGTAGAATACGACGAAGGAGGGCGTTGACCAATTTTTCACTGCCTTTTTTACGGACTTTGGCCAATTCTACTGCTTCATTGACCACAGCATGGTCTGGAATCTTGTTCAAATAGCGGAGCTGGTAGGCACTCATGAGAAGAAGGACATAAAGCCAACTATCTAACTGGTCTCTGTCTTCGATAAAGTGGGATAGGTACCATTCTAAGGTGAGTTTACGGGTTACCGTTCCATAGACCAGCTCGGTCACCAAGCCCTTGTCTGCTGTAGAGAGCTGACTTCCCTTGAGATGCTTATTTAAGGCGATATTTGAGTATGCTTGATTGATAAAAACATCCTCTAATACCGCTAGGGCTAAACTTCTAGCCGTTTCTACTTTAGTCACCAAATCGTTCTCCTACAGTCAATGTACGTCCAACTCCGTTGAGGAAGGAAGCGATGTCCATCTTAGGCTTACCAGCTGGCTGCACTTGTTTGAGGGATAGAGCCCCTTCTGCCGTTGCGACAATCAATTCTTTCTTGCCGATAGAGAGAATCTCTCCTGGATTTCCCTGACCTTCTACTGGTAGGGCTTCATAAATCTTAAAGCGGTCGCCCTTAAGGAAAGTATGGGCAACAGGCCACGGGTTCATCCCACGGATCTGGTTAAAGAGTTGACGATTGCTTTTGTTCCAGTCCAGTTTTTCTTCTTCTGGCTTGATATTTGGCGAGAAAGTAACCTGACTTGGATCCTGTGGTTCAGGTTTGATGTCACCAGCAATGTAGGCAGGCAAAGTGTCCAAAAGCAAATCGCGACCAACAAGAGCTAATTTCTCAAACAAGGTGCCAACATTGTCCTCATCCGTGATTGGAATACTACGACGAGAAATCATATCCCCTGCATCCATTTCCTTAACCATTTCCATAATGGTTACACCAGCTTCCTCATCCCCTTGAATCAAGGCATAATGGATTGGCGCGCCACCACGATGTTTAGGAAGAAGAGAAGCGTGAACATTGACCGCAAAGTCCATGCTATCAAGGAGTTTACTTGGGAGAAACTGCCCAAATGCAGCAGTCACAATTCCATCTGCTCCTAGCTGCATAATAGTTTCCATCTCTGGACTTCCAGATAGTTTTTCAGGTTGGTAGATAGGAAGTCCTGCTTCCTTGGCAGCCTGCTTGACTGGGGTTTCTTGGATAACTTTTTTGCGTCCGACAGCACGGTCTGGCTGGGTCACAACGGCTAGAATTTCGTAACGCTCATCTGTCAAAATCCCTTTTAAAACTGTTGCTGAAAAGTCGGGTGTCCCCATAAAGATTAATTTTGTCATATCTTCTCCTTCTTATAAAAATTGCTGTGGCTCATGGTCAATGCTGAGACGGAGCTCACTATTTTCCCGTTCTTGAGTCAAGGCCAAGACCTGGTTGAGGGTCGGCCCCAGCTCATCTTCTAAACGGTATTTAATTAAAATCTGGTAATGATAGAGGTTGTGGGTACGGGCAATGGGTTTGGGCGTTGGCCCCAGAATGTGACTGGTCTCTGACAAGCCTGATCGCAAAATGTTCATAACTTCATAGGCACGTTTGACAACCTCTTCTTCTTTCTTGTGAGAAAGGGTAATGCCAATGGTGAAATAGTAAGGTGGATAACCAAGTTGTCGTCTGATTCCCATTTCATAAGCATAAAAGCCTTCGTAGTCCTGGTCTTTTGCAAATCGAATAGCATAGTGCTGCGGATTATAAGACTGAATCAAGACCTGCCCAGCTTTTTCAGCACGGCCTGCCCGGCCTGCAACCTGAGTCAAGAGCTGGAAGGTTCTCTCAGAAGAACGGAAGTCAGGCAAATTCAAAGCCGTATCCGCATTGAGCACTCCGACTAAGGTCACATTTGGAAAATCCAATCCCTTAGCAATCATCTGTGTACCAAGCAATATGTCTGCTTCCCCTCGCCCAAATTGGTCAAGTAGAACTTGATGACTTCCTTTCTTGCGCGTCGTATCCACATCCATGCGCAGAATGCGAGCCTGGGGAAAAAGTTCTGCCAGATCGTCATAAGCCTTTTGAGTTCCTGTCCCATAGTAACGAATGCTTCGACTCTTACAGTTAGGGCAGTCCTGAGGAATGTCCTTCGAGAAACCACAATAATGACAGTTCATGGTCTTGGTATCCATGTGCAAGGTCAAAGAAATATCACAGTTGGGACAAGTATCCACAGTTCCACACTCCCGACACATGACAAAGCTAGAATAACCACGACGATTGAGCATGAGAACCACCTGCTCTTTTTTAGCCAGACGGTCCTGAATCGCTTCTAGCAAAGGTGGCGTAAAGTTTGACGTCTCATTCTGTCCGATATAGTCTCGAAAGTCAATTACTTGAACCTCAGGGATTGTGGCTAGAGGATTGGCTCGCTGGGTCAGACGTAAGTGTTGATAGACGCCTTTACCAGCACGCGCCCGGCTTTCCAGACTAGGAGTTGCTGAACCAAGCACCAGAGCTGCTTGATTATACTGAGCCCGTAAAATAGCCACCTCTCTAGCATGATAACGGGGATTACTGTCCTGCTTATAAGTCGCTTCATGCTCTTCATCGATAATCATAACACCTAGATTTTTTAGCGGAGCAAAGATGGCCGATCTAGCACCCACCACAACTTGGGCATCGCCACGCTCCACCTTGCGCCATTCATCATACTTTTCACCATTGGACAGGCCGGAATGAAGAATGGCTACTTTCTCACCAAATCGAGCGATAAAACGCTCCGTCATCTGAGGAGTCAAGGAAATCTCAGGCACCAGCAAAATGGCTGTCTTGCCCTTGTCCAAGGCTCCTTGAATAATCTGCAAATAAACCTCCGTTTTCCCACTTCCTGTAATTCCTTGAAGGAGGAAGGGAGGCTGATGACTACCAATCGCACTCACAACCGCATCACGCGCCTGTCTTTGCTCTGGATTCAACTCCAAAGGCTGACTTGACTCAATGCCTTCAAAATAAGCAGCCGAGCGTTGAACTTCCTTTTGGACTATGGTCACAGCACCTTGTTCCACAAAAAAGTTGACTTGCTCCCGCGAGTAGGACTCTAACAAACTAGCCAAGGGAGCACTCTCAGGATGAGACAGCAAATAACCTCTCAATTCCAACTTTTTCTTGGCGCGCGCAGAAATCTCTACACCTTCTAACTGAACAAGGTCAACCTCATACCAAGACTGGGTCTTGACCTTCTTTTGATCAATCGCCTGATATTCCAGACCAAGCAGGCCTTTTCTAGTCAAACGCATCATTTCAGATTGCTTACCTAAATCTAGAGAAGAAAAGGCTAGCGAATCTTCTGAACCAAACAAGCGCTCTCGGTCTTCCTGACTCAGACCTGCCATAGGATAGAGAATTTTGTCATAGCTAGAGTTCAGAAATCCCGGTAACATAGCCTTGAGGATGGAGATCTTGTAGGAGAAGACGGACTTGCGTAACTCCTCAGCCAGCCAGAGTTGTTCTTGCGTGAGAACAGGAGAAAAATCCAGCACCTCTGCTATATCTTTTAAATCTTGATTAGCCTCTTCTTCATCTGGTTGGGACTCCAAACCAAGAACAATCCCTTGAATCAGGCGATTGCCCTTACCAAAAGGCACATGAACCCGCATCCCAACTTCTAGCATTCCCTCGAATTCCTTAGGAATCCTGTAACTATAGGGCTGGTCCGTCTGCATCAAGGGAACATCTACAATAATCTTGGCTATGGCCATCTTCTCACCTCCTCCTTGTCAGTACATTCTTGCAATAGAAAAAATAAGATTGAGTCCCCCCAACCTTAAATTTTTTCACCATCTTCTTTTTCTTTAGCGATTTGCTCTTTGATTTTCTTTTCTTCTTCTTCTTTGCGGCGTTTTTCTTCTTCGATACGGCGACGCACAGCTTCACGTTTTCCTTCTGGATCTGGGTGAATTGTAACGTTTCCTGATTCGATTTCTTCTAAAGCGCGAAGAGTTGATTTTTCAGACTTGAAACCTTGAGTTGCTGGCGCACCTGCTTCTAATTCGTGAGCACGTTTTGCTTCCAAGATTACGAGTGAATATTTTGAAGGAACCTTGTCTAGCAAGGTATCAATAGAGGGTTTTAACATCATTTGCTTGTACCTATTTTCTAAATTTTATCGAGTAGTTGAAGACTTTGGTAACATCTCCTGATAGTGACCAATGACACGATCCACACGGAAGTGTTCTGCTTCGATCACACGTTTGACACGCTCAGCAGCTAGGGGCACCTGATCGTTGACAATCGCATAATCATACTCACGCATGAGGGCAATTTCTTCCTTGGCTTTTTCGATTCGTTGGGCAATCACTTCTGCACTGTCTGTTCCACGTCCTACCAAACGATCTTGCAATTCATCCAAATCTGGTGGTGTCAGGAAGATAAAGACAGCATCTGGAACCTTTTTCTTGACCTGAAGAGCGCCCTGAACCTCAATTTCAAGGAAAACATCGATTCCCTTGTCTAAGGTTTCATTAACATAGGTCAGAGGAGTTCCATAGTAGTTGCCGACATATTCTGCATATTCCAACATCTGACCTTGACGAATCAGCTCTTCAAACTCTTCTCGAGTACGGAAGAAATAGTCAACACCGTCCACTTCTCCAGGACGTTGTGCGCGTGTCGTCATCGATACAGAGTATTGAAATTGGTTTTCAGAACTCTCAAAAATCTCTCTTCTAACCGTTCCTTTTCCAACCCCTGAAGGACCAGAAAAAACAATTAGTAAGCCTCGGTCTGCCATTGTGTCTCCTTTTAGTCAGTCTGTGAAATAACATTTCTCTAGAATAATAGCAAAAAGCCAGATTATCCTTTACAGTCTTTCTATCTAGTGTAACAAAAAAGCAGTAATTTTTCAACTGCTCTTTCTTATTTATTTAGCATAATCTATGATTTATACAAGGTAGCCCCCTTAAAAAAGACTTGCCTTTCTATTCCATTTAAGAGATAATGAAACTACTAATATAAAAGGAGAGATTTATGCCAATTTATAAAGGAAAAAACGTTGATGAAGCTATTGAAAATGGCTTGTATGAACTCAATCTCAAAAAAAAATGAGGTTAAAATCAATATTATTGATCATGGAAATGCTGGAGTATTTGGTTTTTTTGAAAAAGAAGCTGAGGTTGAAATTACACCATTAAGCCCACTGGAATTGAAGGTAAAAAAATTAATTCCATATTTAATTGGTGTTGCTGTAATATTTATTATTCTTATATCAGTTATAATTGGAGTATACTCAGATAAGTCAACTACTGTTTCTCCCCCTTCATCTACAGAAACTAGTAGCGTTGTTGAAAAATCTGTCGAGAAAACTAGTGAATCATCCTCTACATCATCAAGTTCGACGCCTGCTTCCTCTAGTTCAACTAACACCACATCAAGCTCGACCGAAACCTCGTCAACAAGTCCATCCCAATCAGCTGTCATCACGACTGAAAACAATGAGGAATTTAAAACACTATTGCAAACTGATGACTCAAGCACCATAACAAATTTTATTCAAAAATATAAAGGTCAAGTCATCGAATTTGATGGACACATAGCAGATATTGCACACTATAAAAATTACAAAACAAAATTCGATATGCTTATTTATGGCGGAAATCACTTAGGAGCAGAACAAGCACCTTCGGGACCAAACTTTAAATTTGTAAATATAACAACAGTTTCTAACGCCGCTTTCAACTCTTTTAATGGCGAAAATATTTCTAAAGGCCAAAATGTACATATAAAGGCACAAATTGGAAACTATAACTCCACTCAAGATTTAGTCTACCTATCCCCAATTGAGATTTCACCTCGATAATATAACGAATTATTTTCAAATAATTTATTCAAAAAACTGAAGTCAGATTCTCTTCTGACCTCAGTTTTTTATTATTTAGCATAATCTACTGCACGAAGCTCGCGAATCACGGTTACCTTGATATTTCCTGGGTAATCGAGATTGTTTTCAATTTTCTCACGAACTTTGTGAGCCAAGATTGTGACTTTGTCGTCCTTGATTTGTCCTGGATTTACCATGATACGAATTTCACGTCCTGCTTGAAGGGCAAAGCTAGTTTGTACTCCTTCAAAGCCGTTAGCAATTTCTTCCAAATCATGAAGACGCTTGATGTAGCTTTCAAGAGACTCACTACGAGCACCTGGACGGGCTGCACTCAAGGCATCTGCTGCAGCGACGATAACTGCAATGACGCTCTCAGCTTCGACATCGCCGTGGTGACTAGCAATCGTATTCACTACAACTGGATGTTCCTTGTACTTGCGAGCCAATTCCATACCGATTTCAACGTGGCTACCTTCAACCTCGCGGTCAATAGCTTTCCCGATATCGTGAAGGAATCCAGCACGACGAGCAAGAGCCGCATTTTCGCCAAGCTCGCTCGCCATAATACCAGCCAGCTTAGCAACCTCAATCGAATGGCGCAAGACATTTTGTCCATATGAAGTACGGAACTGCAAACGACCCATGATTTTCATCAAGTCTGGATGAAGGTTTGGCGCACCAATCTCATAGGCTGCTGCCTCACCATATTCACGGATCTTATTGTCAATCTCTTGACGGTTTTTCTCAACCAACTCTTCGATACGAGCTGGGTGGATACGACCATCTTTGAGCAACATTTCCATAGTCATACGGGCAATCTCACGACGAATCGGATCAAATCCTGACAAGGTCACCACTTCTGGTGTATCGTCGATAATCACATCGACCCCTGTCAAACTTTCAAAGGTACGAATGTTACGACCTTCACGACCAATAATGCGTCCCTTCATAGTATCGTCTGGCAGATGAACTGTTGAGTTTGTTGACTCCGCTACATATTCACCAGCGATACGTTGCATAGCTTGAACCAGTATGTCCTTGGCCATTTTGTCAGAACGTTCCTTGACCTCTTGCTCAGCTTCGCGAATACGGCTAGCAATCTCCTTGGTCAAGTTCTCCTCTGTCTGTGCCAAGATAATATCTCGTGCTTCTGCCTGAGACAGGGCACCAATACGCTCTAACTCTGCTTCTTTTTGTCTTTCGACTTCCTCTAATTGCTCTTCACGCGCATCAAGGTTTTTCGCTCTATCAGAAATACTTTGTTCTTTTTGTTCAAGTGTTTGTTCTTTACTCGTCAAATTATCGTCCTTACGGTCGAGGCTAGTAGCTCTCTCGGTCAAACGACTTTCGATTTGTTTGAGTTCTTGACGTTCTGATTTGAATTCAGCGTCCACTTCTTCACGGTATTTTCTGGCTTCTTCTTTGGCCTCCAATAGTGCTTCTTTTTTAAGAGACTTGCTTTCACGCTTGGCTTCATTAACAAGTAAATCGGCTTCACGTTCAGCTTGTCCACGTAAATTAGTTGCTTCTTGTTCAGCATTTAAAAGCATCAACTCTGCAGCTTCCTGAGATGATTTCATCTTGGCTGAGATGCTGACATATCCAATGACTAAACCAATGATGACGGCAAAAACAGCAATCGCAAGCGACATGATTTCCATGTTTTTACCTCATTTTATTGTTATTCCGAATGACATACATTCTTTTACATTCTACCATAAAAAAGTGATTTTCACAAACCTAAAATAGAATATGAACTATTGAAATTTAGCTTGAAGTTCAGACAAAGATCTATTTATTTCAAAACTCCCTTGTATTAATTCGTCTAATGGAATATGATTAATTTTAATTTGTCTCTTTAACTCCATAGGTAGGCAATATTTGATAAAATTCTGATATTTTATTTCTCCCAATTCATTTAAGTCATTCATTTGATAATTGTCTTTTATTCTATTATTCAAAATATCATAATAAATTTCAACTAGACACTCTTTTTTACCAAAACTAGGAGATTTATATTCTTCAAAATAAACATTTTTGCTTGTTATAAACAGATTACTTAGTCTTACTTCCCAGAGACACGATAACAATTTAAAATAATATTTAAGTCCGAAAATATCAATAATTTCAGGATGTATTTCTTCCTCTGCAGTAAGTGAAGCATGCACAAAACTTAAACTTACAATCTTCTCTAACATCTCAAAATGAAAATATGCACCTGACTCATAGAACTTGTAATACTCATCTATTTCATAATTGCCTTCATAAGTGATATAAAATTTAAAAAATGATACTAGAATACTATCTGTTCCCATGCGTCCATTCATGCAATCAACGATATAATTTGATATCTTTCTACTAGAATATGGTAGAAGTTCATTCATTCTATAATCACTCTCAATTATATTTGAAAGTTCCTCTATTGATTTCTGGAACTCTCTTAAACTTGGCTTTTTAACTTTTGAATCTTTATTTTTATCTTGTACAACTCTCTCATCTATATTTCCATAATAAATTTTATAAATTAGTGATAAAATTTTCCCAAGGTCATTATCTCTCAATTTACTCTTTTTCAAAATGTTATCTATGACTTCTTCTGTACATACCATTTGATGTTGATTTAGTTTAAATTTATTATCAATGAGATTCTCCTTTGTTAACTTTATTTCCTCACTATTTAAAATTACAATAATTTTAAACTTTTTATTTTCAGAAAGATAGTTAATGTATCCCAATAAATCATTGTAATCTGAAGGGTTATCTGATTTTCCTGTATATGAAACCCGTTCAAAATCATCAAAAATAATGATAGAATTTCGCTTCATTAAATCCGTTCCAACTGTTTTAAAGAACCATTTAAAAACTCCTCCAACAAGTGGAATAAAGTCCAAATTTCCGAGTGTGGATTGTTTTTCTATCTCATTAATCAATATTTTCTCGGCTTGCTCTCTTGTTTTTATCCCAAAGCAGGAAATATAGTAGATTTCTTGCTTTTTGTAAATTTGATTTTCAAAAAACTTCTTTATAAAAAATGTTTTCCCACTTCCCCAAGGACCATCCAACCAAAACACATTATGACTATAGTCTGAAGTATTTAAAAACTCCACTAGATGAGTTTGAAAAGGATAGTCATCTAAATCATATTCCGGAAATAGCTCTGGATCCAGTTTTTTATAACTAATTTTTTTAAAAATTATATCTAAAAACCAGAACAGTATTGTTGGTATAGTCAATACTAACAATGGTACTACACGATTCTCATACAAAAATAAAATAATATTTTTTAAACAATCATTATTAGATACAAATTTATAGATAGGTGAAGCAAAGCGCTTAAATTGTTCAATCTCAAGTGCAAGATACAGTACCCATATACTAGCTATAAATATTTTGTAACATTCAATAACTCTAACATTACTACTCCATGATGGTCTTTGCAATAGATATTTCAGTTTCATTATATTTCTCATAGTTTCTATTTTTATCAACATTGTTATAATTATACCACAGAATATCATTCATTAATATGGACAGACGATAAACACGGTAATTTATTATACTAAAAACATACCACTTTGATTGATTTTCTTAAGAGAAATAATTGATATTAACAAATATCGGATCCCAAATATGTACCAAAAAGTCCACCTTTCAGTAGACTTCCTAATAATCGTTAGAATGCAAGAAATTTGTTTCTAACAACAGCAAGATTTCACTCAGGCATTCTCTGTAAACTAGACTAATGTCCTGCGCGAATTTGGGCCATTCCTCGTAAGATTTTGTCAGAAAGTTCCTTATTTTGAGCGATTCTCAGGGTTTCCTGAATACTGTTCCAGTCGCTCTTCAAAAGAGGCACTATCAAAGCTTCAAATTCATCATTTACCTTCTTCATGTAGTCCTTTATACCCACTCACCATTGGCATTGACCGTATAGCCATCTGGTGTAGTAGTATTCACTGCCAAAGCTCCTGAACTATAGGCATAGTACCATTTCCCAGAAACCGAAAACCAGCCTGTTTTCATAGCTCCAGCGTTATCAAGATAATACCATGTATCATTATCTTTTACCCAACCAATAGCCATTTTACCGCTATCTTTAAGATAGTACCATGTCCCATTGTCTTTGACCCAGCCTGTAGCCAGTGAACCTGTTTCATTCAAGTAATACCATGAGTCACCAGTTTTGACCCAGCCAGTTTGCATCCAGCCTGTATTGTCAAAGTAATACCATGTACCCTTGATTTGTTCCCAACCATTGCTAGTGTAGGAACCGTCTTCGTGCTGGTACCACCAGCGACCAGCTAACTCAATCCAGTTACCAGCTTGAGAATCTTTTGAAGTCTTAGTTTCCGTTTTTTGTTTGGCAACTACATCTACTTTGGCTTTATCTTTACCAGACACTCCACCATTGTTATTCACAACAGGAACTTCAACATGTGGAGTTGTTGGAACAACAGGAGCTACAGGAACGCTAGGAACAGATGGAGTTGTTGGAAGTACGTACTCTGGAAGAGCTGGACGAACTTCAGGGATACCCTTTTCTGTTACAGGATGTTTCTTCAACTCTTCTGCTTGAAGACGAGCTTGCTCTGCTTCGTAACTTGCTTTTGCTACTGCATAAGCCTTATGCGCTTCTTTGGCTACTTTTTCTTTTGCTTCAAGTGCTTCTTGCGCAGTTGCTTGATTTGCTTGTGCTTCTTTGAGCGCTTCTTCTGCATCTTTCAACTCTGCCTTGCGAGTTTCAAGCTCTTTTGCAGCTACTTTCAAATCTCGAACCAATTCTTTTGAAGATGTTACATTTGCTTTTGCTTGGTCAAGAGCTTCTTTGACAACGGATACCGCTTGGGTAGTTTCTTCTGCTTTCTCTTGAAGAGAAGAAAGAGTTGCTTTCTCTGCTTTTGTTTCTGCTTTGGCTTGGTTGAACTCTTTCTCTGCTTGTTTTGCAATTGCTTTCAACTCTGCCAACTTCGCTTCTTTATCTGCCTTTGTAGCAGACAAGGTAGCAACCAAGGCATTGGCATTTGAAAGAGTGACAACGGCTTGATTATGAGTTGTTGTAGCAGATTGAAGATTTTGTTTCAAGGCAACTGTATCTTTAAGTTGAGCTTCTTGTGCTTTCAAGTTTGAATTTGCAGTTTGCAATGCAGTTTCTGCTTTAGTTACAGTTTGGTTAGCAGTTTTAAGAGTTCGTTCTGCTTGAGCTTTTTCTGCTTTTTTAGCTTTTAGCTTAGTATTGGTTGTAGCGCCTTTGCGAGCTACTGTGTAAGGATTTGTGATTTCTGTTGTGTTGAACTTAGACCCTTTTGCTCGGCTTCCTGTAATACCTGTGATGAAATGAGTTACATAAGCATCGTTAGAGATACTTTGAGCAAAACCACCTGAGTACACTAACTCATTTGGACGATCAAACATTAGCGTACCTACCAAATGCCCATAATCTTTTTCATTACTTACCAAATCTACCATAGACTCAAATAGCGTAGATTTCATCGTTTCTTTAGTCCAATTAGGTGTACTTGGTACTGAACGAATTACAGAGTTCTCATACCCTTGGATACCTTTATTCATTTGCTCTTCGGTAGGGTGCAAACCGTTCAAACCATAGGCATCTGCAACTACATGGATACCCTTGGCATAATGACCATGACCGCCACGAGCTACAAAATCTTTATCCTTAGCAATAGACCAACCACCTTTGATGTACTCTTTTGCGACTTTTTCTGCGAACTCAAAGGAGTCTTTGGTTACAACAACGTCTGTAAGACCCAACTGCTCACGCAAGTTTGAAATCAAATCTGCTGCGAACAGTGTCAAGTCATCACGGACTTCTTTTGGAAGATTATTAACATCATACTGTGTCTTATCTGCCTTATCAGCTTCGCTCAAGACAAGGTTTTTAGATTGAATGCTATCCCCAACCATGTCAGTGATCTCTTTTTTCAACTCTTTATTACGAGCTTCAAATTTATCAATATCCGCTTGAGTAAGTTTATTATCTGGAATTGCCCAGTAGTCCTTATTCAACTGGATTTTTTCTTTGATTTTTGAAACAAAGGCTTCTTTGAATTGGATAGACCCTTTTGCAAGTGGTTTTGATGACTCGATAAGAGCGTTAACTTCAGCAGTGACCGCTTTAAGAGCTTGTTCTGCTTGTGTTTGATGTGCCTTAGCATCCGATACCGCTTGAGTTTTTGTAGCAATATCTGCCTTTGTTTCTTCAATTTGCGCTTTTGTAGCTTGATTTGCTTCTTCTGCTTCTTTAAGGGCAGTTTCTGCATCTGTTTGCGCTTGTTTGCTTGTTTTTTCCGCTTCTACGGCTTCTTTTTGTGCTTCCTTGGCATTTTCCAAGCCTTTGCCATTAACCGCATCTGTGGCGATTTGAACCGCTTCTGTAGCACTTGTAAGTGCTTTTTCTTTTGTAGCTTGAGTAGCTTCTTTTTCTGCTACAACTGCTTCTTGTGCAGATACCGCTTGGCTTGCTTTTTCAGCATTTGCTTCTGCATGTTTAAGAGCTTCGTCTTTTGCAGGAACTTCTGCTTCTGCCTTAACTACTGCTTTCTCAGCTTCTGTAATAACTGCTGGGCTTGCCTTTTTCGCAAAATCCTCTGCACGTTTCACAGCTTCTGTTTTCTCATTGACAAGAGAATCTGCTTCATTTGTAGCACGCTTGGCATCTTTTACCGCCTGTTTTGCTTCCGCTACTCCTTGATCCGCTTTCTTAGCTTCTGCTTCTTTTGTAGCAACTTCTTCTTTTGTCGCCACCGCAGGAGTTGTTGTTTCCACAACCTCCGCCTTTGGCGCTTCCACATTCACTGGTTTTGGAGCGACTTCTTCTGCTCCTACTGTGTTAAATAGAGAAACTGTAGCAGCTGCGGCTGCTGTCATTGCGATTGTTGATTTTTTCATATTGTTTCCTCTTTTTTCTTTATAAACTTATTATACCACAAAACAACCTTTAAAGGTTATTTATGTGTAAAATAACTTTAAAAAGTCTAAAATTTGTACCATTTTGACTGTATCATGTAAGTAGCGAGGTACTACATGACAAATAACAAAACCAATCTTCAAGATTACATCTCTAAAAGAATCCGTCTATTGCGCTTAGAAAGAGGATATACTCAAGAACAACTAGAAGAGATGGCTGATTTGGGTACTAATTATATCTACAAATTAGAAAATCTTTCAACTAACTTAAAGATTCAAACGCTAGAGAAAGTAATGGAAGCCTTAGAAGTAGATTTAGATACATTCTTTGATATACAATTAAAAGAAGAAGACCCCAAAATTTCTCTACTTGTTGATGAATTAAAAACTCTTCCAACAGAACAACGCTCCCGAGTCTTAGATGCCTTGATGCTCATTCTCAAAGAAGTCAAATAACAGATGTTTTGATTTGCTTCTTTATCATTTGCAATCATTAGATTTCCCATAATTTTTTAAGAAGGCGCGAAGCTTTCTTTTTTACTTTTATATAGATAACTATAGTCAGATAGTTCAAAATACCATTTTCGAATGTCGATAAGACTGACAAATCTCTTACTTGTCTACCACAAGGTGGATGAATCACTTGCGACTATCACTACTATCTTCTCTCTACCTTTTAACCTAGAATCAGTCATATCTAAATCCCTATTGTATAGTTTTCAGTCTATTTATTATCATTTGTACTGCTTTACCATACTTTTGTTATTTTGTATAGTTTATTGTACTTATTTTTAAAGAAAATAGATAGTAAAATGATATATAATATGAAACATGATAGATTACAAAAACATATCGCTTTTCGAATCCGTGAATGTCGAAAAGAACAGAAATTAAGTCAAGAGAAATTATCAGAATTAGCTGGCTTGGGTATCAAGGCAATTCAAAACATGGAAAATATGAAATATGATTTTAAGATAAAAACTCTTGAATCGGTAATCAAAGCATTAGGTATTACCGTAGAAGAATTCTTTAACCTACAAGCATATGATGTAGAAAGAAAAGAGTTCCTTAAGCTACAAGCATATGACTCAGAGAGTGAAGACTCCCTAGAAATACTTTTCGACAACCTAACAAAGTTACCCAAAGAGAAACAAGGAAAAATTATATCCTCCTTTAATGAAATTGTAAAAAACATAAAATAAATATAGATGATAAGGAAGCTTTCAACGAATAAACAAGGCTTCTAATAGAACAAATTTATAAGGTATTCAATACTTTATAACAGAGAACAAGAAAAGAACCAACTGAAAGCCATTTCCCAACTTTTAGTAGGTTCTTTTTATCCTATCCATATTCTAGTTCTTTTCTATTCTAATCGGCACTCTTCCAAAATTCTGCTCTGCTATACTTGGATTTCCAAGTTGATAAATCTGGTCTGCCTTTTGGGTCATAGCATCCCAAGGTTCTTTGCCAATTCGGCTGACTAGACTGACCTGAGCTTTCAAAGACTTGAGATGTTGCCTGCCTTTTTCGGTAAAGCCAAGGACATGAATCCCTTCTGGCAAGTCACTTTCTCTAGCTTGCACCAAAATATAGGCCAAGAGGCGTCTGACACGCGCCTTGGTGTAACGTTTGGTCGCAACTGCCTCAACCAAGTCTTCCACAGACTGGGCTGTCTTGATGGCATCCTTGATGCGCACTGCCATTTCTTGATTGACCTGATAGATAGTGGTTAGGTCTGGATTGGACAAAATTTGATAGCGGAGCAAGGGAAAATAGTCATACCAGCCCACCTTACTGGCCTGCTCAAAAAGGGTAATAGAAGGCATAAAGCGTTCTAAGAAATCTTGGTCATTCTGGTGCTGACGAAGAGCTGTCGCCGAGGCAAAGTCCACATCCTTAGCCACAGAATGGTAACCCGCCCCCTGACGCTGAATCGGATGCAGTTTGATATTTCGTCCTGCAACTGCCTTGGCATAGGCCAGGGCAAGGACATGATTGGGCGTATTGCCAGAAAAATCAAGCCCTGCAAATTCCTTCCACATGGCCTGGGTCTTCTGGGGATAAGAGAGGGAATCAGGCAAATTTTCCACAAATTTCTCCATCTCAGCACCTTGCTCTGTGTATAAGTCAGCGATTTTCTGGTAATCCAGAACTTCTTCTGTCCCAAAGGCTAGAGTATCAATCCCCAACCGAGCCAAGATATCCACAGCTCCTTGGCCAAAGAAATCTGCCGCCTGAACACTGACTAAAAAGGGCAATTCTACTACCAAATCTGCGCCATTTTCCAGAGCCATCTGGGCTCGTGTCCACTTGTCCACGATAGCAGGCTCTCCACGCTGCATGAAATTCCCTGACATAGCAACGATTTTCAGCCCCTCAGCCTGATTTAGCAGGTATTTATGCCCATTATGAAAAGGATTGAACTCCGCGATAATACCCGTGATAGTCATAGTAATCTCCTACTTCTTTAATATTAAATTGAATCAATTATATTCTGTAGACTCCGTTTTTTAGTGGTTGTTTCCTCAATGAATTTAATTGACCATTCTTTTAAGTAATTGTGTCTACGAAAATACCAGCCATTTACCCACTTATTAATTAAATTTTTTTCGACCTCAGTCAATCGATTATAATATTTTCTTTTATCTATCTCCCAATTCGATACTATACTTGCCTCCAATTTTTCAATGCTTTCGTATTCACTTATCGACAAAATATCAACTCCTATGTTATCAAATATTAAAAATTGCAAGCTAAAATAAAAGTTAACTTCCTTTGTTAGTAAAAAATGCAGTTCTAATTTGTTTTCTCTACTATCTTTTCTACAGATAAAGTAATTGAAACACGTAACAATTTTCTCTGTGATATCTCCCATTCTTCTATACTTTTCATCCATACTTTCTATGATTGGAATACATAAATTTTTGTAAGTCCTTTCTTTCTGTATTTTAAAAAGTGCATTCATAAAAGTTTTATGTGCTACAATATTATTCCTGTCTGCTTCAGACCACTTAATTAGTATCTGTTTTTGGAGTTTATCATCTAGCTGATTAACACCTACTGCAGCAAAGTATTCTTGAAATGAACGGTGAGAGAACTTTAAACTAACGCCTTCTTGAAGCATCATGCAAGCACTATGAGTCGCATCATAAACTATATCATTTGTCTTTAATTCAAGGTTATTTTTTAAACAATATTTAGTAATTATTTCATCAAGCGTAGTTCTATCGAAATCTACTTTTCCTTCAAAGAATGTTTTTAAACCAATGTAGGCTAATATATTTCGAAATTCCTCAGGAGTTAATTTTGCTTTTAGTTCTCTTTTATATCCTGATTTAGATGCATCATGTCTTTGGTACAATGTATAAAAGGCCTGATTATAAAAATCAGTTAAATTATTTGGAATAGAAGCACCAGCTTCGTAAGTCATTAACATAATTGTTAATAGGAGTGGGATAGAAGCAAAAGATTCATGAGTATCATATAAATGGGCCTTTAATTCTCTATAAAAACGCCTTTTTACTTTCTCATCGTAATTCAACTTATCAATTAAGGCTAACGCTTGCTCTTTATTTAATTTTTTTATCTCATATTCAGCAAACTGATTCCAACCAATAAATTCCTCAGACGGTCTTGACGACAAAACATATCTATTGCTATTGTATAACGTTACAAATTCTTTAATTTCTTTGTCTAACCAAGAACGTTTTGAAGGATTAACCTCATCTAAACCATCAAAAATTATTGTATATCTTCCAGCGTCTAATGTCGCTTTAAAATATTTCTTTTCTAAATTTAAATGATGATTTTGAACCTCTTGGTAAATAAAATCGACTAATTCATTTTCTGAAAAATCAGATTCATTAAGTGATTTTAATTCAATAAAAACTGGAATTGATGTCGCTTGTTGTACTTGATTGATAAAAATATGCTTTACAAGCATTGATTTACCAATCCCACCCGTTCCTGTTAAAATAACGTTAGATGTTTTTTCAAAAATCAATTCTGTGTTAGTGGTTTCTATTAAATCTGAATTATTATCATCTAAATAAACATGCTCATAAAAATCATATAAAAATTTACCTTCATTTTTATACAACAATGTTTTTACAGTAGAATATTTATCATAAGTAAATTTTAAATAATTCTGATAAACAACACCTAACTCTTCTTCTGTTTTAAACTGTAAGTTGTTATAAATTTGCTTTAACTTTTGATAAATTTTAGGTATATTGGTAATTACTTCTTTTTCAAGAATATCACCAAATGATACTGGTATATTCATTTTCCCTTACCTCCTAAGCATAAGATTAACAATATTTGGTTTACTTCTCACACACAAAAAACCAACGGGTGCTTGTCTCTGTCGGATCCTTGTCCTCAAAGTCGGCATAGAGTTTGAATGACTTGAAACCAGCCTGTTCCAGCAAAATATCATAGGTCAGAACCTCATAAGTCCGCTCCTCATGCACTTCATCATGGCGACTAAAGGAACCGTCTGCCTCCTTGATAAAGAAAGTCAGCTCATGGACGATAGAGTGAGGTGTTGCATCCTCATAGGTATCCCAAAGCATAGCGAAGTCTTCTGCATTTTCATGGTAGGAATAGCCTGGAAAAACCTCATCCGTCTGGTAAGTCGAATGCACATCAAAGATGAAAACTCCGTCTTCGTTGAGAGCATTATAGACTTCTTTAAAAACGTCTCCTACTTCCACCTCATCCTGCATGTAGCAGATTGAGTCCGAGTAACACGTAACAAAGTCGTATTGACCTACCTTGGACAAATCCAGCATATTGCCTTCAATAAAATCAATCTTTTGCTTGGCTGAAGCCGCTCTCTTCTCCGCAATCTTCAACATATCCCCACTCAAGTCAAGTCCAGTCACATCAAAACCAGCCTGAGAGAAGCGCACCGATTGAATTCCTGTCCCACAAGCCAATTCCAAGAGTTTCTTTCTCTCCTTAGTTTTTGGCAAATGACGCAGAGAAAAATCAGTCCATTTGTCGTATAAACTGTCATCCATGACCGCATCATAGACCGCCGCAAAAGTTTCATAAGTTGCCATAATCATGATACCAAGAGCCTACATGGCAAACACCACTCGCCCTCACCTTTCTATCAATTTTCTTCTAAAATAAGCAAAGAAACCCAGTTGACTACAACTGAGTTCATCTTCTAAGCAAGAGCTTCTGAAATATCTACTGAATCCGCCTCATGCCATAGTTTTTCTAGGTTATAGTGGGCACGCATTTCTTCTGAGAAGACATGCACGACAACAGCACCGAGGTCCAGTAAGACCCAGCCTCCAGCTGCATCGCCTTCAACATGGCTACCTTTAAAGCCCGATTGGGCTACTTTTTCACGAATATTATCAGCAATAGCGTCCAACTGACGACTATTCATTGAGCTAGTAATAACAAAGTAATCCGTCACACTAGTCAAATCTTGTACGTCAAGTGCAAGGATATCCTCCGCACGTTTCTCATCAGCCGCTTTCACGACTAGTTCTAGTAATTCTTTTTCGTTCATTTAGTCCTCTTTCTAGAAAATATGTTTGTAATCTAGGACATCTGCAAAGCGCCCCTCCCAAATACCCTCATAGAATTCATTTATCGTTTCTGCTGGAATGTCTTTCCCATCAAAGGTTGTGACAGCACCTTCTGGAATAATAAGCTGATAGCCATATTCAAAAGCAACCTTGACAGAGGTATCCACACAATATTCTGTCTGCATACCACATAAAACTAATTTTTCAATCCCCTGTTTATCCAAGTATTCTTTTAAACCTGTTTCTTTGAAAATACTGTTATACTTCTTCTGAAAGACCTTTTCATTAGGTTTTCGACTTAAAAGCTCAGATAACTGCCAATCTTCTGATGTTTGAGCTTCAGAGTTCTCAATATGTTGAACATAGATAATTTCAATATTCTTTCTTCTAGCCTGGTTTTGTAAATAAGAAATTTTTTCCAATAGACTTTTTGTCTGGAACCCAGTTTCCACTAAAATATTCTGAACATCAATGATTATAAAAGCCGTCTTCATTTAGTCCTCTTTCAAATAGTGCACAAAGGCGTTATAGGTTTCAAGGGTTTGGGGATAGATGGGGAAGCCCTGATGAGCTAGATGCTCCACGGTATGAGCTGTTTCGTAGGCCACTGCCTTATTGAGCGATAGCTCAGCAATCTCACGCGCCACATCTACTCCAGGAAAGGCTCGATTGTGCTCGATGTAGTCTGCGACATAGATGACCTTGTCTAAGTCTGTCATCTGACTAGCCCCGACTGTATGGATTTTAATGGCTCGCAGAATTTCAGAATCTTGCAAGTTCAAATCTTCCTGAATCTTGTAGATGCCGACCATACCATGCCAGACATTATTGCCCCAGTTTTTGAGGTCAGGGTCTAGCTGATAACGGTCAATCAAGTCTAGAAAATCCTGATCTGACAGCTTTTTAGCATAGTCATGAAGAAGGCCTGCTAGACCAGCTTTCTCAGCATCAACTCCGAATCTTTCTGCTAGCTCTATGGCTGCACGCTCTACTCCCAAGCAATGGGTTAAACGTTTTTCAGGTAGAAGCTCTGCCATTTTTTCCAACAAAACCTCACGAGAGCAGTTGATATAGTCTTGATAGGCCATCAGTAGAGACCCTCCTTCTCGATGTAGTCCAGCACAGGCTGAGGTAGGAGAAAGTTGGGTTTCCGTCCTTGGGCAAGGAAGTCACGCACCATGCTGGACGAGATATCCATGAGAGGCACATCCACCCAGATAACGGGATAGGAAGTGCCAGCCTTATAGCGTGGGCGCTGAACCCCCACAAACTGAACCATGTCAACCAGCTCATCAATTCGATACCACTTAGGCAGATAATCCACCATATCGGCACCGATGATAAAGTAATAATCCGTATCTGGATGTTGCTCTGTCAAGATTTTCATGGTGTCGTAGGTATAGGAAATGCCCTTGCGCTCCAACTCAATGGTTTCAATGGCTAGTCCTTCAATTCCCTCAATCGCCAACTCAAGCATCTTGAGACGATGGTGTTCAGGGATTGTTTCCTTTTTATCTACATGAGGAGGTTGGTATTCAGGCATGAGCAGAACTTGGTCCAGTCCCAACTGCTGGCGTACTTGGTCTGCAACAATCAGATGGGCATCGTGAACAGGGTTAAAATTCCCCCCTAAAATCCCGACTTGTTTGCGTTTTTTCTCCTTGATTTCTGGCTCCAACTCTACCTTGGTAAAGGGAGTTAATAGTTCAATTGCCATAGGCTAGTCTCCTTTATTTCTCTGTAAAAACAGTTATTTGGAGTAGGTTTTTAGATTTCTTTGACTTTTTTAGAAATCTTGCGATTTTCTTTCTTGCTAGATTGTTTAAATAAAATCAAGATGCGTCCGATTTTTTGGACTGTATCCACACCGATTTCTTCTTCCAAGATTTCAGCTACTTCGTGGATATTTTCATCGGTGTTTTGCAAAAGAGTTACCTTAATCAATTCGCGTGCGTCAAGAGCTTGACGAACGCTGGTTTTGATTTGGTCGTTGAGTCCATTTTTTCCGATTTGGATGATGGGTCTAAGGGTGTGTGCCTGGCTGTTGAGGAAGGCACGTTGTTTTGATGTTAATGACATAATTTCTTCCTTGTTTTTTTGATAGTTATTTTAGGTGGTGAGGGACGGTCGGAACTAATTTTTCAAAGATTTCATCTTTGAAAAATGGATTTCCTGACCTCACAATTGAGCCTAGGTCTCAATTGTGCCCCTTACCAATCTAACGATTGGCAAGACACCACGGCAATAACTATCTTTGTATGAGCTCACTTTGTTCGCTCAGCGATTTTGTTTTAAATAATTGCTTTTCGTATGACGACTGCGACGCCTTCTGGTGCCCAGACGGCGACTTTTGCGGTGCCTGTTACGCGGATCCAGCCTAGGCCTGAGATGACTAGGTCTGTCTTGTCCTTGATGTTAAATACATGTTGGACCAATTTTGGGAAATCTTCTTTTTCCTTGCTATTTGGTGGTGTCAGAAGAGTTCCGAGGTGCTTGTCGTAAAAGGCACTCGCTCCTTCGAGCTTGGTTCGGTGGAGTTTCAATTCATTGTCAAAGAAGGCAGTGAAACCTTGCTTTTCTCCTGATATGAAGTCAAATCGTCCCAAGCCTCCTAAAAACAGAGTTTGTTCAGGATTGAGCTGATAGGTTTTAGGCTTGATTTCCTTTTTAGGACTGACATACTTGAGGTTTTTAGCCGTCAAGTAGTGGGCCATCTGGTGACGGTGGATGATTCCCGGCGTATCGTAGATATAAGATCCGTCGTCAAGCGGAATCTCAATCTTGTCCAAGGTTGTTCCTGGAAAACGAGAAGTTGTGATGACGTTCTGGTCACCCGTGATCTCTTGGATAATGGCATTGATAAGAGTTGATTTTCCAACGTTGGTTACACCGACCACATAGACATCGCGTCCCTTACGGTAATGCTCGATTTTGTCAATGACTTCCTTAATGGCATGCTTGTTTTGGGCTGAAGTTAGGACGACATCGACTGGACGAAGACCTTCTTCGTGGGCACGTTCCATGAGCCACTGGCTAATCTTGCCTGGTTTAACAGACTTGGGCAGGATATCTTTTTTATTTCCTACCAAGAGGACATCATTGCCTGATACAAAACGTGGCAAGCCTGGGATGACAGAGCCATTAAAGTCAAAGATATCAATGACATTGACCACTAAGGCATCACTGTCTCCCACCTCGTGTAAGAGCTTGAGGAAATCATCGTCTGTCAACTGAACATCCGTGATCTCATTATAGTGGCGGAGACGGAAACAGCGTTGGCAATAGACTTCGCCAGTCTCCAAACCTTTTTCAAGTGCCGACTGGGGGGTAAAACCAAGACCAGCCTTATCTGTCGTCTGAATGGTTGCTCCACAACCAATACAGAGAATTTCTTCCATAGTTAAATTCCTTTTTTATATGTAATCGGTCCGTACTGTTCAGTGATTTTTCGCATGACACGGCGCTCACGAGCTCGGTTAATCTGCGTTTTGATCGAGTCATGTTGGACCAAGGGTTTGACTAAAATCGAGCGAATACCTGCACGGTGGGCTGCTCGTATATCTGTCATGAGCTGGTCGCCAACCATGACTACTTCACTTTTCTCATAGTGGAATTCCTTCATAGCACGATCAATCCCAAATGTGAAGGGCTTCAGAGCCCAATAAACGTAGTCAATCCCAAATTTCTCAACTGCTCGTTGGACGCGTTTTTTGGTGTTATTTGATACCACGATGATGCGAATGCCCGCGTCACGGAGATCATGTAGCCATTGCTTCATCTCTGGCGTCCCATCAGGGTTGTTCCAAGCAATGAGGGTATTATCCAAATCGACCAAAACAGCCTTGATTCCCTGCGCCTGCAGGCTTTGGACTGTCAAATCATAAACTGCTTCTACAGCAAAGTCTGGCATGTAGTTTTCAATCACCATTTTGGCTCCTTTTCTTTTATTTTCTAGTAATTTTCTTCAGCCATTGAGATAAGGCCACCCATAAAATCAAGCTAGTCATTAAGATATAAATCCAAGCATTTGGCTCTTCTGTAAATGGTAGAGGAACATTCATTCCGAAGAAACCTGTAATAACCGCAAGTACTGCTAGTAAGACGGAGATAATAGTCAAAATTGACAAACTATCATTCAAGTTATTGTTTAGGATGTTGTTGTAAGAAGCTGAGAGTTGTTGCAAGACTTGAGAAATCAAGTCTGTCATAGACACCAACTGATGGGCTTCAATCATGGCATCATCAAACTGCTCTCGTTCGACATCATTAAATCTCCGATAAAGAGCATGGCCCTGGATATGTTCCAAGAGGAGTCGATTTTGTTTTGCCGCTGCTGTCAAGTAAACCATACCTGTCTCCAAGTCAGAGAGGGCGAAGAGATTTTTCTTTGTTGTAGTTTGACGTAGCAAGGCACTAATTTCGTCCTTACTTTTATCCATCTCTTCAATGACAGGATAATAAGCGTTACTGATAATCTCTAAACCAGCAAAGAGAAACTTGTAAATAGAAAGCGACTCATGGCTATCCAGATAAGCTGACATCTGATCAATGACATAAGCATTCTTATGGTTGCTGATGGTAATCATTCGTTGTCTTTCGACGATAAAGGTCATCGGAATCGCTTCATAATATTCTTTGTCTTTTTCTAAATCAAGAACATTATAAATAAAGGTTACCGTCTCCGTTTCACGGTTATAATCCATATGAGCTCGTTCATTTCTATCCAGAGCATACTCAATGGTTTCCTTGTCCAATCCATAGATGTCAGAAAGATCTTCCATATTTTTAATCTTATCCACATCAAGGTCTATCCAGGTACAACCATTGCCCAACTGCTTTTCTAAAACCATCTGTTCTCCTTTATTAAACTCTTTCTATTGTACCATAAATCTGCTAAAATTTCAGGCCTGGTCTGTCCGAGAGAAATTGCTGACGACGGTGATATTCCGATTGGGAACGAAGTGCAGAACCTGGTCTTCTCCTCTGAGTTGCGTTGTTCGAATGCCAACACTAACCACCTTGCCCGATACAGTGATAGGACCATTTGTCAGAACAACCTCATCTCCTACATCCAGTTGACGTTCAAAGAGGATGAAAAAACCATTGATGACATCAGACAGAAAACCTTGGGCTCCCATACCAATAGCCACCCCAGCAATCCCAGCCCCTGCCAGCAAACTAGAAACTGGCAAACCTAAAATCGATAAAATGCAGTAGAGTAAAAAGAAATAAAGGGTATAATTAAACACATTTTCTAACAGGCGTGAGATGGTTTTCTGACGCCCGACATCGTGGCGAGACATTTTTAGAGAAGGTTTAACAATTCTCTGCACCATGGTATGGAGCAGTTTCTTAGCTATATAAAAGAGTAAAAATAAGAATAAAAGAGAAAGTAACTTGGTTAAGATATTTTCAATAATCGTTGTTATATCAAGCTTATTGAGATAGGTTTGAATAAATTCTTGCATAGAAAACTCCTTTCGTTTATTATACCATACTTTCATAAAGTGTCATTCTCCATAAATATTCAAAAATAATTTCAAAAATAGACAGAAAATTCTTGATTTTAGTTCATATTTATACTATAATCATAAACATTACACAACAAAGGAGATTGTTATGAAAAAAATCATTCATGCTTGGAATAAGGCGAGCCTGATCAAACGTATCTTGATTGGCATGCTTATTGGAGGAATCCTAGGACTGACACTTCCTAACATTTCAGGAATTGGCCTGCTCGGAGATCTCTTTGTTGGTGGCCTCAAAGCCATCGCACCGATTCTGGTCTTTGCCCTCGTTGCCAATGCCCTTTCCCAACATCAAAAGGGACAAGATAGCAATATGAAAACGGTTATCTTCCTTTACTTGGTAGGAACCTTTGCGGCTGCCCTTATCGCTGTACTAGCAAGTTTCATCGTACCTGTTGAAATTACCTTAAATAGCGCTAATACCGATATTGCTCCACCAGATGGGATTGGACAGGTCCTCAGCAACCTCTTGCTCAAACTGGTTGACAATCCAGTTAATGCCCTTGTCACAGCCAACTACATTGGTATCCTATCATGGGCAGTTGTTTTCGGGATTGCCATGAGAGAAGCCAGCAAAAATAGTAAAGAATTGCTGAAAACCATGGCTGATGTGACTTCTAAGATTGTCGAATGGATCATTAACCTAGCTCCATTTGGTATCCTTGGTCTTGTCTTCAAAACCATCTCTGATAAGGGAATCGGAAGCCTAGCCAACTACGGAATCTTACTTGCCCTCTTGGTGACAACCATGTTCTTTGTGGCTCTGGTAGTCAATCCATTGATTGCCTTCCTCTTTATGAAAAGAAATCCTTATCCACTCGTTTGGAAATGTTTGCGTGTCAGTGGTGTGACAGCCTTCTTCACTCGTAGTTCTGCGGCCAACATCCCTGTCAACATGAAACTTTGCCACGACCTTGGACTGGATCCAGATACCTATTCTGTTTCTATCCCACTTGGTTCTACTATCAACATGGCCGGAGCAGCGATTACCATTAACATTTTGACCCTTGCTGCAGTTAACACTCTTGGAATCCCTGTTGACTTTGCGACAGCCTTTGTCCTCAGTGTAGTAGCAGCTATCTCAGCCTGTGGTGCTTCTGGTATTGCGGGAGGTTCCCTCCTTCTTATCCCAGTTGCTTGTAGCCTTTTCGGTATTTCTAACGATATTGCCATGCAAGTTGTCGGAGTTGGTTTTGTGATTGGGGTCATCCAAGACTCATGTGAAACAGCCCTCAACTCTTCTACAGACGTCCTCTTTACTGCCGTTGCCGAATACGCAGCAGCCCGTAAAAAATAATTCATAAAGGCAAGCCTCTCAGGTCTTGTCTTTTACGCTTTTATTCTAACTTATTAGGAAATTCTTATGTCTATTAGCCAACGTACGACCAAGCTCATCTTAGCTACCTGTCTTGCCTGCCTTCTTGCTTATTTTCTCAATCTCTCCTCAGCTGTCTCGGCTGGAATCATCGCCCTCTTGAGCCTATCTGATACGCGTAGAAGTACCTTAAAACTGGCCCGCAATCGGCTCTTTTCCATGCTTCTGGCTCTGGTTATCGGGGTTCTGGCTTTTCACTTGAGCGGATTTCATATCTGGAGCCTTGGCCTCTACCTAGCCCTTTATGTGCCCCTAGCCTACAAGATGAGCTGGGAAATTGGCATCACACCAAGTAGCGTTTTGGTTAGCCATCTCTTGGTGCAAGAGTCAACCTCTCCAGACCTTCTAGTCAATGAACTCCTTCTCTTTGCAATCGGTACAGGATTTGCCTTACTTGTCAATCTCTACATGCCTTCACGAGAAGAGGAGATTCATCACTACCACACATTGGTAGAAGAAAAGTTAAAAGATATTCTCCAGCGCTTCAAATATTATTTATCCAGAGGGGACGGACGCAACCGAGCACAGTTAGTTGAAGAATTGGACACCCTTTTGGAAGAAGCCCTCAAACTGGTCTATCTAGATCACTCTGACCACCTCTTTCACCAGACTGATTACCATATTCACTACTTTGAGATGAGACAGCGACAAAGTCGTATCCTGCGAAATATGGCCCAGCAAATCAACACCTGTCACCTAGCTGCCAGTGAAAGCTTGATCTTAGCGCAGCTCTTTTCAAAAATTGCAGGTCAACTGAGCCAGACCAATCCTGCTTCTGATTTACTAGATGAAATTGAACGTTATCTGGAAGTCTTCCGTAATCGCAGTCTGCCCAAGACAAGAGAAGAATTTGAAACCCGTGCCACCCTTCTTCAACTCCTACGTGAAGCCAAAACCTTCATCCAAGTGAAAGTTGATTTTTACCAAAAATATGGACAGTAAAAAAAGAAGGCTCTATAATATTTGTAGTGGGTAACCCCCTATGGATATTATGGAGCT